>NZ_QPFC01000012.1:0-6792 GCF_003427465.1 Nocardiopsis sp. TNDT3
TACGCGGACGGCCGAAGAGGTGTCGCGCGGGTCCCGATCCGGCGTGTGGCCGCTGGGCGGTCCTCGTCGGGCGGTGCGCGCCGGAGGGCCCGAGAGGTCCGTCCGGCGGGGTACGGCGTCGCGGGACGCGGCGTGCCGGGGCCGCGGCGGACACGGTCCAGAAGTGGAGCAGTTGGTGCGGACGAGGGAACAGCCCGTGGACGGCGAGGAGTCGGGGCAGGCGGTGCTGCCCAGGACGTGGCGGCCCCGGTCGGTGCGGTGGGTCGCCTACGGGCTGGCGCTGCTGATCGTGGCGACCCTGGCGGTCCTGGCCGCGATCCTGCCGGGCAGCTGGGGGGTCATGGACCGGGTCCTGATGGTGGGCCTGGGCCTGGCCATCGCGGCTGCCCTGCACCTGTTGGCCCGGCCGCGGCTGGTGGCCGGTGAGGAGGGTGTGACGGTGGTCAACAGCATCCGCACCCACGTGCTGTCCTGGCCGGAGGTCGTGGACGTGCGGATGCCCGAGGGCGAGCCCTGGCCCTCGGCGGACCTGTCCGACGGCACGACCCTGGCGGTGATGGCCATCCAGAGCGCCGACGGCGAGTCCGCCCGGCGCGCTCTGGAGGAGTTCCGCGCGCTGCTGCACGAGCGCGGCGAGGGCCGCGAGCCCGACCGCTCGTAGGAACCTCCGGGAGGGGCCGCCGAATTCCTGAGGATCGGTGGCTCCCGAGTGTTGTGCGGGGCACATAGTTTGGTACCGAGAGCCACCGACGGAACGTGGAAGAGGTACCGCGTGCGCGACATCCGAGCGGCCGTGTCCGGCCTGTACGCGTCGGGCGAGACGTTCGCGCTGGCCACCGTGATCGACACCTACAAGAGCGCTCCCCGCGACGCCGGGGCGGCGATGCTGGTCAGCGCCTCGGGGGAGGCGGTCGGCAGCGTGTCCGGCGGCTGCGTGGAGGGCGCGGTCTACGAGGAGGCCCTGGAGGTCATCCGCACGGGGGTCCCCGTGCGCCGCACCTACGGGGTCAGTGACGACGACGCCTTCAGCGTCGGCCTGACCTGCGGCGGAACACTGCACATGTTCATCGAGCCGATCAGCCGGTCCGCCTACCCCCAGCTGGGCTCGGTGATCGGCGCGGTCGACGAGCACCAGCCGGTCGCCGTGGCCACCATCGTCTCCGACCCCTCCGACCAGGGCCGGGTGGGGCGGCGCCGGGTGGTCTGGCCCGGCCACGCCGAGGGCGGCCTGGGCAGCGACAGGCTGGCCGACGCCCTGGACGACGACGTGCGCGGCATGCTGGCCCAGGGCAGCACGGGTCTGCTGCGCTACGGCACCGACGGGCAGCGGCGCGGGGACGAGCTGGAGGTGTTCGTGCAGTCCTTCGCGCCCGCCCCTCGCATGCTGGTCTTCGGTGCGATCGACTTCGCGGCGGCCGTCGCCGACCTGGGCACCTACCTGGGTTACCGGGTGACGGTGTGCGACGCCCGGCCGGTGTTCGCGACCGCCAAGCGCTTCCCCACCGCCGAGGAGGTGGTGGTCAAGTGGCCGCACGTGTTCTTGGACGAGATCGCCGACCAGATCGACGAGCGCACGGCCATCTGCGTGCTCACCCACGACCCCAAGTTCGACGTGCCGGTGCTCAGCGTGGCCCTGCGCACCCGCGCCGGGTACATCGGCGCGATGGGGTCCCGGCGCACGCACGAGGACCGGTTGGAGCGGCTGCGCGAGGCCGGAGTGGGTGAGGCGGAGCTGGCGCGCCTGCACTCGCCGATCGGTCTGGACCTGGGGGCGCGCACCCCGGAGGAGACGGCGGTGTCGATCGCCGCGGAGTTGGTGCAGGTGCGGTGGGGCGGCAGCGGGCGGGCCCTGCGTGAGACCAGCGGCCGGATCCACCACGACACGTCGGGTAAACCCCTGGTTCCGGCCGGATTCGGCCACCGTGTGAAGTGAACCGAAACCCGCCGGTCCGTGGAGTGCCTGGTCACGGCGGGTCCGTGGGGGCGGTCGCGGAACAGGGCCGGACGGGCTGTGCCAGGTCGCCCATCCCGCGCGCCCGTGCGTGGCATCATCACGTCATGGGTACTGGGGGGCAGGAGCAGGGCGGGGAGCGTACGGGTCCGGTGGCGGGCCTGCTGTTGGCCGCGGGTTCGGGGAGCAGACTCGGGCGGCCCAAGGCGCTGGTCGAGGTGGGCGGCGAACGTCTGGTGGACCGCGGTGTGCGCACGCTGACCGCGGGCGGCTGCGCCCCCGTCATGGTGGTGCTGGGCGCCGCCGACACCCCGGTGCGCGGCGCCCACACGGTGCACAACCCCGACTGGCGGACCGGGATGGGGTCCTCGGTGCGCGCCGGGATCGACGCCCTGCCCGACACGGTCGACGCGGTGCTGATCGCGCTGGCGGACCAGCCCCTGGTCACCCCCGAGGCGGTGCGCCGCCTGGTGGAGGCGCACGAGCAGGGCGCCCGTGCCGCGGTGGCCACCTACCGCGGCAACCAGCGCAACCCCGTGCTGCTGGGTCGCGAGCACTGGTCCACGGCCTACGCCATGGCCGTGCACGACGTGGGGGCGCGCCCGTTCCTGCGCGCGTACTCCCATCTGGTCACCGCCGTGGCCTGCGACGACATCGCCAGCCCGGAGGACATCGACACGGTGGAGGACCTGGAGCGGCTCAGCGGCGTGCTGGGCGGGGAGTCCTCCGGTCCGGGCTGAGCGCCCTGCCCGGGGCCGTGCGCGCCGGTGGGCCGGGGCTCAGACCAGGGTCTCGGCGAGGATGCCGAACACGTGCTCGGTCGACTCCCCGGGGGCCAGCACGATCAGGTCGGTGCCGGTGGCCAGTGCGTTGGCCGGGCAGGTCATGGGCTCGGCGGCCAGGTGGGCCCGGTGGTCGTCCCCGCCGAGGGTGTCGGCGCTGAACAGCTGCAACCAGCCGAAGCCGCGGTCGCACCACAGCGACACCCGGTGCTCGGGGCCGCTCGCCCGCACCCACGCGCGCCCGTCGGCGTCCCTCTCCAGTTCGGTGAAGGCGGTGTCCAGGACGGTGTCTCCCAGTTGGCGGCCGGGCGTGCGGAAGTCGAAGTCGCCGCCGTCCACGGGAACGGGGCCGCCCACGGGCAGCATCTGCCCGTCCACCGGCTGGCGGGTGCCGGCGGTGACCTCCAGCGCGAACTCCCCGCGCGCGGCCAGGGCCGACAGCGGCTCGCCCAGGGTCAGGTAGGGGTGGAAGCCCAGTCCGAACGGCAGGGGGGAGCCGCCCGGGTTGCGGGCGGTGGTGGCGACCGTCAGCCCGTCGTCGGAGAGCCGGTAGGCGACGGTCATCTCCAGGGGGAAGGGGTAGCCGGGCCCGCCGCCGAAGTCCAGCCGCAGTTCGACCGCGTCCTCGGAGACCGTCTCCGGCGTCCACTCCCGGTCGTGGACCAGGCCGTGGATGGCGGTGCCCGTGGCCGGGTCGTTGGGTGCGGGACGGTGCTCGACCCCGTCGAAGCGGTAGCCGTGCTCGGTCACGCGGTTGGGCCACGGCGCGAGCACCTGGCCCTGGAAGGCCTTGGGTCCGTCCCCGTCGTAGGGCCAGACCACGTCGCGGCCGCGCCAGGTGAGTGCCCGCAGTCCCGCTCCCGTGCGGTCGACGCGCGCTCGGTACTCTCCCGAGCGCAGCTCGATCACCTCACCCACCTGACACCTGCTTCCCCGTCGTGGCCGTGCGTCCGTGTGCCGAACCGGGCGATCATAGCCCACGCGCCCCGCCGGGGGGACACGGCGGGACACGTGACGCGTGTGACGGAGGTTGTTCAGGAGGTTCGGAGGCGGAGTGCGGCGACCGCCGACACCCACAGCATGGCGGTGACGGTTCCGACGGCCAGGGTCAGCGAGCCGTACTGGCCGCCGGTCATCGCCCAGCCGTTGCCGACCAGCAGGACGGTGCCCGCGGCACGGGAGGCGGCGGCCGCGCCCCGGTGGCCGGTGCGACCGTAGTGGTGCCCCAGTACGTAGCAGGCGGCGATCAGCGCGGCGAAGGAGACCGATCCGGCGGCCATGTGGCCGTAGCCGTGCCAGGTGAGCTGCTCGGGCATCCCAGCGGGGGTGCCGACGGGGAAGCCGTCGGCCGGGTCCATGACGAGGAGACCCGCCGCGATCATGCCGAGGCCGTTGACCAGGACCAGCCGCGGCGCCCACGTGCCGCCGGGCGCACCGCGCATGGACCGGCGCAGCCCCAGGGCTCCGGCGGCGGTCAGGGCGCCCGCGACCAGGAAGTTCGTGATCTGGAGCCAGCCGAGTTCGCCGGTGCTGAGCGCGCTCAGGGGGTGCCGGGTCAGGTCGAACCCCTCCCGTGCGGCGGCCTGCGCCAGGGAGACGGCGGCCCACAGGGGAGCCGCGAGGGCCGCGCCGGCGAGCAGCGCGCGGGTGGTGCCCGCGGTGGCGCGGCGGACACGGGGTGCGGTGGCGGTGGTGGCGGTGGTGGCGGTCATGGCCGGGGCCTCTCTCGTGTTCTGTGCTTCTCGTTCTCACGTCGCTGCGGCGATGTGACAGGGAACGCGGCCGTTCCCTGTCACATCACCTCGTTCGACGTGTATCCGAAGGCAACGAAAACGAGACGAAGGAGCACGCCGTGCGCTTCCTGATGACCACCCGCCCCTCCGAGGACGCCCGCGACGACGAGGGCCTGTACGCCGAGATGGCCGCGTTCGTGGAGGAGCTCACCGCCTCCGGAGTCCTGCTGGCCACCGGGGGGCTGGAGCCCGGCGGCGTCCGGATGGTCTCCGCCGGAGAGGAGATCACCGTGACCGACGGCCCGTTCACCGAGGCCAGGGAGGCCGTGGCCGGGTTCGCCCTGGTCGAGGTCCGCTCCCGTGAGGAGGCCCTTGAAGTCGCCCGCCGCTTCCGCCGCATCGTCGGCGACGGCGAGAGCGTCATCCAGCAGGTCTTCGGCCCCTGACCGGCCGCGGCGCCGGCCGGGTTGCGCACGAGCCCGGCCGGTGCTGTCATCTTCGGTGTGACCGATGTCCACCGCACCGTCGACGCGGTCTGGAAGATGGAGTCGGCGCGGATCGTCGCCTCGCTCACCCGGATCGCGCACGACGTCGGCGCCGCCGAGGAGTGCGCCCAGGACGCCCTCGTCGCCGCCCTGGAGCAGTGGCCGCGTGAGGGGATCCCCGACAACCCCGGCGCCTGGCTCATGACCGCCGCCAAACGCCGCGTCCTGGACCGCCTGCGCCGGGAGCACCGCCTGGAGAGCAAGCACAAGGAGATCGCCCACGAGCTGGAGCGCGCTCCCGGGGTCGCGCCCGCCCCGGACGACGGCGTCCTGCGCCTGCTGTTCGCGACCTGCCATCCGGTGCTGTCCACTCCGGAGAGGGTCGCGCTGACCCTGCGCCTGGTGGCCGGGCTGACCAACGGGGAGATCGCCCGCGCCTTCCTCACCGGGGAGGGGCGCATCGCCCAGCGCGTGGCGCGGGCCAAACGGCTGCTCGCCGAGGAGGGGGTGGCCTTCGGGCTGCCCGACGGACGGGAGCTGGCCGAACGCCTCTCCTCCGTCCTCGGCGTCATCTACCTCGTCTTCAACGAGGGCTACGCGGCGACCTCGGGCGAGGACCTGATGCGCCCCGGCCTGTGCCTGGAGGCGCTGCGGCTGGGCCGCACCCTGGCCGAACTGGTGCCGCACGAGGCCGAGGCGCACGGCCTGGTGGCGCTGATGGAGCTCCAGCAGTCCCGGGCCGGGGCCCGGACCGGCCCCTCCGGCGAGATCGTCCGACTGCACGAGCAGAACCGGGGCCGCTGGGACCCCCTGCTGGTGCGCCGGGGCTTCGCCGCCATGCTGCGCGCCCGTGACGCGGGCGGCCCGCCCGGCCCCTACGTGCTCCAGGCGGCCGTCGCCGTGTGCCACGCCCGGGCCACCAGCGAGCAGGACACCGACTGGGCCCGTATCGCCGCCCTCTACGACCAGCTGGTCGTCCTACTCCCCACCCCGGTCGTGCGCCTGAACCGGGCCGTGGCGGTCGGCAGGGCCCGCGGGCCGGGGGAGGGACTGGCCCTGGTCGACGAGCTGGCGGAGGACCCGGTCCTGCGCGACTACCACCTGTTGCCCGGCGTGCGCGGCGACCTGCTCCTGCGGCTGGGCCGGGCCGCCGAGGCGAAGCGGGAGTTCGAGCGCGCCGCCTTGCTGGCCGAGAACACCGCCGAACGCGCCTTCCTGTCGCGCCGGGCAGAGGAGACCGCGGTCCCCGAGCCCGCCGGGCCCGACCTGGGCGCGACGGCCCGGGAGTTCCTGGGCCGCGACGACCTGGACCCCCAGACGCTGCGCTCCTACGGCCAGACCCTGGACCGGCTGTGCCGTTCGCTGGGGGAGGGTCTGCCCCTGGCCGACCTGACCCCCGAACGGGTGGCGGGCGTGTTCGCCACCGCCTGGGGCGGTGCGGCCCCGCGCACGTGGAACCGGCACCGGTCGACCGTGCGCTCCTTCGGCGCCTGGGCGGGGCTGGAGGATCTCGCGGCGGACCTGGAACGGCGCGGCGAGACCCGCTCACCGCACGTGCCGCTCGACCCCGAGACCGTGGCGCGCCTGTGCGACGGGGAGGGTTTCGCGCTTCGCGAGCGCGTGCTGTGGCGGCTGCTGCACGAGTCCGGCGCCCGGGTGAATTCCGTGCTGGCGCTCAACGTGGAGGACCTGGACCTGGAGGACCGCCGTGCGCGGGCGGGCGACGGCTGGGTGGGCTGGAGGTCGGGGACCGCCCGGCTGCTGCCCGAGCTCGTGGCGGGGCGCGAGCGGGGGCCGCTCCTTCTGGCAGACCGGCGTCCGGGACCGGCGAGGCGCCCCGC
>NZ_QPFC01001048.1:0-2225 GCF_003427465.1 Nocardiopsis sp. TNDT3
GGCGGGAGCCGGTGCCCGGAGGGGTGGTCTAGAGGAAGACCCGGCCGCGCCGGGTGCGGTCGCGCAGGGCGGCCATGCGGCGGGTGTTGCCCGGTCGGCGGGTCAGCAGGTGGTAGAGCAGCAGCGAGCAGCCCCGGTCGGTGCGCGCGCGGTCCGCCATCTCGCCCATGTTCACCCGCGTGTACAGGTTGCCGCCCCCGGCGAGGACGCGCACCGAGTGGGCGCCCTCGGGGACGTGCGCGTAGGCGTGGTTGTCGGCCGTGTACTCCATGGCCCGCGACAGCGCGGCCCCCAGCCCCGGGACCAGTTCCCCTCCCAGCGCCGCCGTCCGCCGCCAGAAACCGGTGTGCCCGGCCGCCACGTGCCCCAACTGGTGCGCGACCAGGAAGGCCAGCGCCTCGGGGTCGCGGACCCGGCCGCACGGGCCGAACAGGTCGTCCGACAGCACCAGGTACCGGCGCAGCCCGTGCCCGGCGGCGTCGGTCCCCCAGCGGCGCGGCCCCACCCGCACGTAGGCCTCCGGCGTCCGGGGCAGCCCCGTCTCGGCGGCCAGCGCCACCACCATCCGGTGCGCCTCGGGGAACTGCGTGGGCGAGATCTTCACCGACTCCGCCCTGCGCCGGGCGTACAGCAGCCCCCGCGCCTGCCAGTACACGGCGGGCACCACCGCCAGGGCGGCGGCCGCCCACAGCCACGACCCCGTCAGCGACCACACCGCGTGGGCCAGTCCCGCCGCCGTCAGCAGAGTGGCGCCCACGCACGCGGCCAGGAGCGGGGCCTCCCACGGGTGGGCGGAGGCCGGGACGACCTCCTCGTCGGCGCCGAGCACCCGCAGCCCCTCCCTGGAACGGGTTCTGGGGCCGCCGTCGGCGTCGGAGCAGCGGTCGGGCGCGCCGTGCGCCGGACATGCGGTGGCGCGCCCCTCCGGCGGCATCGCGTGGGACATCCTGCCTCCCCTCGGGGCGCGGTCTGCGGGACAGCGGGGGGATGACTACTTCCTGTGTCCAAATATTACTTTCCGCTGTCCTGAAAATGGGGAGTGTGCGCTACGGCGTGTCCGTGGCCGGTGGCCCCTCCACCCCGGCCCGACAGGCGCGAACGCGTCCGGGGCCGTCGCCGAGGCCCGGTTCGTACGCGGCCCGCGGTCGTCCGTTCAGACCGGGTCCCTCACCCGGAGTCACCGTCAGTGCGGCTGCTCGTACCCGCGCAGCTCCTCGGCGAGCAGGTCCAGGAAGTGGTCCACCTGCGCCGGGTCGTACCCCGGCCGCGCGCGCGTGGTGCTGAACTGGATCCGCTCCACCTCGGCGGCGGTGAGCGTGGCCCGGTCCGGCCGCCCCTGCTGGAGGACGTCCAGCGTGAACTCGGCCCGGTCCAGGAAGTCGTCGACCTCCTGCTCGTTGTAACCCGTGGTCAGCCGGGTGGTGGCGAACTGCTTCTCCCGGACGTCCCTCGGGGTCATCCCGGAACGCCGCGGCGGCCGGGGCGGGCCCTCCTGCCGCCACGGCGCGTCCGGGCCCGCGTCGGGACCGGGCCGCTGGTGCCGCGGCCGCGCGGAGGCGCCCGCCGCGCCGGGGCGGGGCGGCGACTGGTCCCGGGCGCGGCCGAGGCCGCGGCCGGCCAGGTCGGCGACCACGAGGTCGAGGAAGTCGTCGACCTCGTCCTCCCGGTAGCCCGGGCTGAGTCTCGTGGTGCGGAACCGCGAGTTGCGCACCTCGTCGGCCGTGATGAGCGCGCCCGTGCTCGGGCCGCCCTCCAGGGCGACGAGCGTCGCCTCGATCCGGTCGAGGAGCGCGTCGACGTCCTCCTCGTTGTACCCCGGGCGCAGACGCACCGTGTGGAACTTCTTTTCGCGGATGTCCGCCGGTGTCAGAGGCATGGTCCCCATTGTGCAGTTGACGAGGTTCGCAGGGCTGTCTTATCCCCGGGTCGTGTGTGATTCGGCCTCGGCCAGCAGCTCCACGAGGCGGGACAGGAGGTCCTTCACCTGGGAGCGGTCGTACCCGCGCAGGACCAGGTCCACCGGGGCGTCGGCCAGTTCCGCGGAGGTGATGGGGTCGGGCGCCGGCGCGGAGGGCCGGTCGAGGGCCCGCCCGTCCTCGTCGGTGAGGACGGGGCCGCCGGTGAGGGCGGTCAGCGTGGAGGAGGCCCGGTGGACGAGGTCGTCCACCTGGTGGCGGTCGAAGCCGCGCAGGACGATGTCGAAACCGGGGAAGGGGAGGGGGCGC
>NZ_QPFC01001049.1:0-1547 GCF_003427465.1 Nocardiopsis sp. TNDT3
GGGTCGGCCGGCGCGGGGGGCCGGGGCCGCTGCCGGAACGGGTTGGCCGTGCCCGAGGAGCCGCGCGGGGGTTGGGCCCGGGCGCCGCGCCCGCTCTCGGGGAGCCCGTCGAACAGGCCGCCGAGGCGGGGACCGGTTCCCGAGGCGGGTCTGCCGCCCTTCCAGCGGGACGGCTCGGCTCCGCCCTCCTCGCCGCGCCGGGCGTCCTCGCGGTCGTCTCTGGTCATGATCGCTCCACGCAAGAGGTGTTGTGACGGGCCCGTCTCCGCCTCGTCCGGCATAGACCGGTAAGCGTAGTCCGCCGCTTCCGTGCCGCCCGCACGGGTCCCGCGGACCCGGGGCGGCCGGTGCCGACCCGGTCGCCGGAGCTTCCGAGTCATCACCAACTGTGCCAGAGACCGAGCGGGTGCGCGCTGGCTCCGGGAACGGCCAGGCTCGGGAAACACGGCCGAGGCCGGGAACCCTGCGGGCGTGCTCCGGCCCCGGCGACGGGCCCGGTCCAGACGGCGCGGCGGCCGGGAACCCCGGGAACGCGCGCTGGCTCCGGCGGTCGTCCGCGCGCACGGCCCCCGTACGCGGACGCGCCTCACCGGTCGAGCAACTCCCCCAGCGCGTCCGTCAGGACCCGGTGGACGGCGGGTTCGCGGACCGCCACCCGGAACCACTCCGGGCCGAGGCCGGGAAAGGTGTCACCGCGCCGGACGGCGATCCCCCCTTCCCTGAGGCGGGCCCGCAGCCGGTCCGCCTCAGGGTCCGCTACCAGCAGGAACGAGGCCCGGGCTCCCGGGACCACCCGCAGGCCCAGGTTCCGCAGGCCCGCGGCGAGGTCGTCGCGGTGCTCGGTCAGGGACGTCGCCCAGGCGTCGGCCTCGGCGAGGGCCTCCGGCCTGCAGCACGCCTCCACCGCGACCAGGGCGGGCGTGGACACCGACCACAGGGGCTGTGCCTCGGAGAACCTGGCCACCAGGTCGGGTTCGGCGAGCAGGTACCCGGCGCGCAGCCCGGCGAGGGACCAGGTCTTGGTGAGGCTGCGCACCACCACCAGGCCCGGCAGGTCCCCGCGGGAGGCCAGCGACTCCGTTTCGCCGGGAACGCAGTCGGCGAAGGCCTCGTCGACGACCAGCACGCGCCCGGGGCGGGCCAGCCCGGCCAGGACCGGTCCGGGGTGGAGCACGGAGGTCGGGTTGGTCGGGTTGCCCACCACGACCAGGTCGGCGTCCTCGGGGACCAGTGCGGGGTCGAGGGTGAAGTCCGGTTCCAGCAGCACCCGGTCCACGGCGTGCCCGGCGGCGCGCAGGGCGGCCTCGGGCTCGGTGAACTGGGGGTGCACGACGACCGCCCGCCGGGGGTTCAGGACCCGCGCCAGGAGGACGAAGGCCTCGGCCGCCCCGGCGGTGAGCAGGACCTCGCCCGGCTCCCGTCCGTGGCGCCGGGCGACCGCCTTCCGCGCGCGGGAGGGGTCGGGGTAGGCGCCCAGGCCGGTCAGCGAGTCGGCGAGGAGCCGCCCCAGCCAGGCGGGCGGCGTCCGGCCCCGCACGTTGACGGCC
>NZ_QPFC01001050.1:0-1429 GCF_003427465.1 Nocardiopsis sp. TNDT3
TCGAGGAGCTGGCGGGGGAGGGAACCCCCGCACTCGAACCGGCCCTCACCGAACGCATCCTGGCCTCGCTCATGGGAGGCGGGCCGATCGCCGCCGACGAATCCCCCGCACCTGGGACAACACCAGTGCACCCGCCCGCGCGTCAGGTGATCATCGACCGGATCCGCCGACGGCTCGCCGCATGAGGCCCCAGTGGCAGACACGGCACGGCGGCAGACGCGGCCCGGCGGACACGCGGCCCGTCACCGGGCCTGGAGCGAGGCGAGGAACTCGTCGGTCCTCCGGACCTCGTCGCGGTCGTAGGTGCTGACGTTGGCGAGCACCTCGGAACCGCCGGTGCGGTCGAGGAGGTCGGTGAGCGCGTCCGCCACCTGTTCGGGAGTGCCCGCGATCGCGGAGTCCATCCAGCCGTGCACCTCCCCGCGCTTCCTGTCGCGGCTCGTCTCCCCCAGCAGCCGACGCACCTCCTCGACGGGGCGGAGCGCGCGGAACTCCCCGGCCTCCCGCGAGTCCGCGTACGCCCACGCCTCGGGCAGCAGCAGGTCGCGGGCGCGCTCCTCGGTCTCCGCGACGGAGACGTCCACGTTCACGACCAGGTAGGGAGCGGGCGCGGTCCGGCTCGGCCGGAAGTCCTCGAAGTACGCGGCGATCCTGTCCGGGTCACGAAGGACCGGCCCTCCGATCACCGCCGGAAGTCCCAGCTCGGCGGCGAGTGCCAGCCCCTCCCGGACGGCGAGCAGGAACACCGGCGGAGGCGCGACGCTGGGCCTGGCGGTGATCCCGGCCCGCCCGCTCAGATACTCGCGCACCCTTTCGACCTCGGCCGGGTACTCGCCCTCGCCCAGGGCGGTGCGCCCGAGCGCACGCCGGATCGGAGCGGTGAAGCCGAGCGAACCGCCCAGTCCCAGGTCGATCCTGCCGGGGAAGAGCGCTTCCAGGAGCAGCGCCTGCTCGGCGACCACCAGCGGGCTGTGGTTGGGGACCATGACCCCGCCCGTGCCCAGGCGGATATCCCGCGTGCGGGCACCGATGGCCGCGAGCAGCACGGTGGGGGCCGAGCTGGCGATACCGGGCACCGCGTGGTGCTCGGCGGTCCAGAACCGGTGGAACCCGAGTTCCTCCGCGCGCACGGCCCTCTCGACGGTCGTCGCGATCGTCTGCGCGTCGGCCTCGCCGCTGCGCGTCCGTGAGCGGTCAAGCAGGGAGACCCGCATCGGTCCTCGCCTCCGTCCGTGTGGTGGGACAGCGCATCGTCCTCCTCCGCCCGGAGCGTACTCCCCGCGAGCCCGTGTGCGGGTTCCGGACTCGGACTCCGGACTCCGCGCTCGTCAGCGGTTCCCTCAGTCCGGTTGCGGACCGGTGCACACTCCCACCGGTCCGTCCGCGCGACCGGCCGTCTCCGCAGGGGACGCGGACACGAGCGG
The DNA here is from genome assembly GCF_003427465.1 of Nocardiopsis sp. TNDT3. NCBI lineage: Bacteria > Bacillati > Actinomycetota > Actinomycetes > Streptosporangiales > Nocardiopsidaceae > Nocardiopsis > Nocardiopsis sp. TNDT3. Next base: position 1,425 of record NZ_QPFC01001050.1, read on the forward strand.
CCCCC
>NZ_QPFC01001051.1:0-3519 GCF_003427465.1 Nocardiopsis sp. TNDT3
GGCGGGGTCGAGGGCGCGCAGCACGGCGGTCAGGACTCGGGGGTCGTCGCGCCACTCGGGGTGCTCGGCCCAGTCCAGGAGCACGTCCGGTGCGGCGTTGGCGCCCAGGACCTCGCACGCCTCGGCCTGGAGGCCGTCGCGGACCTCGGCCACGCCGGGCGCCTCCGAGCGGGGCAGGACCGGCCCGGCGTAGGCGTCCAGGGCCCGCCGGTAGGCGCCCGCGGCCAGGTGGCGGCGCACCTCGTCCACGTCGGTGGCCAGTGGACGGCACAGCCGGTAGGGGCGGGAGGCGAGCAGGCCGGGGCCGAGGAGGCGGCGCAGGCGCGACACCTCGGCGCGGACGGTGACCGGGGAGGCGTCCCGCTCGTGCAGCCGGGCGCCGAGCTCGTCGCCGGTCAGCCCGCGCGGACTGCGGGCGAGCAGGAGCAGGATCTCGGAGTGGCGGGTGCTCAGGTCCAGGTCGCGGCCGTCCAGGGTGAGCCGGGCGCCGTCGCGTCCCAGGACGCGGAGCCGGTCGTCCCCGGCGGGTCCGCGGGCTTCGGCGGAGGCGGCGCCTCCGCGTGGACCGGTGGGCGGGCGGGCGGTCCGGCCCGCCCGCCGCCGTCTCGGCTCGGGCCCCCGGGCCCCGGCGCGCAGGGCGCGCAGCTCCGCCTCCGCCGCGGTGGCGGCGGCGCGGACCAGGGCCAGGGCCTGCGGCGAGGCGAGGTGGCTGTCCCCGGTGAGGTCGAGGACGCCCAGGAGGGCGCCGGTGCCGGGGTCGTGCAGGGGCGCCGCGGAGCAGCTCCAGTGCTGCACGCCCCGGGCGAAGTGCTCGCTGGCGAACACCTGGACCTCGTGGTCGAGGGCGAGGGCGACACCGGGCGCGTTGGTGCCGACCGCGTGCTCGTGCCAGTTGGCGCCCTCGACGAAGCACATGTCCTCGGCCCGGCCGCGGAGCCGGTGGTCGCCCTCCACCCACAGCAGGCGGCCCGAGGCGTCGCCCACCGCGAGGATCTGGGGGCCGGGCGCGGTGTCGACGAGCAGGTGCCGCAGCAGCGGCATGACGGCGGCCAGCGGGTGCGCGTCGCGGTGGTCGCGCAGGTCGGGGCCGGTGAGCTCGATCCGGGGCAGGGCGGTGTCGGGGTCCACGCCGTGCTGGGCGCTGCGCCGCCAGGAGGCGCCGACGACGGGGCGGACCGGGCCGCTGACCCGGCCGGAGTCGGTGAAGCGCGCGTGCGCGACCGCCACGTCCCGGCGCACGGCCTCGGGGTCGGCCTCCCACGGCCACGCGTTCCACGGTCCCGGCATGCGCGCTTCCCTCCGCCGAGGCGACGGCGGGCCGTGCCGACGGACCGCCCGACACCCCGATTGAATCCGCGCCCGCCCCTTCTGACAAGGGGCCGGGGCGAACCTGCCGCTCCCCGTCCCGTGCGCGCGGGCCCGGTGCCGCGTGAGCCGGGGCCGACCGCCTCCGTGGTCGCCCCGCGCGGGCCCGGTCCGTGTTGGCAGGGGCCTTCAAAGAGAGGGCTCCGCCCGTCCCACGTGACGCTCGGACCCGTCCCGGACGGACGGGTCCCCGCGGTGCCCGCCTCAGCACTCCTCGCGGACGCGCTCCCTGCCGGGGCCGCAGAGCCAGTAGGCGGGGTAGGCCCGCACGTCCTCCACGGTCGGCGCGGCCGGGGGCGCGGCCGGATAGGGGTCACTGCCCCAGTCGAAGCGCGGGCGCAGCTCGCGCGCGGTGGCGCCGTCGGGGAGGGCGTCGCGCCCGGCGGGGGTCAGGTAGGTCCCGGCCGGGGTCCTGCGGGCCAGGCCCGCCTCCACCAGGGGCCGGGCCAGCTCCTCCTCCACTCGCCCGTCCCACCGGGTGGTCGCCGCCGCGGTCCCCAACAACGCTGTCAGGTCCTTGATCAGTGTGCTCATGCGCAAACGGTAGCGATCCGCGGACCCGCGCACCCGGGCATTGCCCGAACTCGGGAGAGTGCGCCGGAACACACCCGGCCGCCCGCCCGGAGCGGGTGCGCCGCCGGTCCGCGCGGCACGCGGACGCGGGCGGACACGGGTGTCGGTTCAGAGCGGGTGAGGCCCCTCCTCCCCGGGCGGGTCCGCCACGAGCGCGGCGAGCGCGACCGTCATCGCCACCCGGGCCCGCGGGTCGTGCAGCGGCAGGTCCGCGACCCGGCCCATCCGGCGCAGCCGGTACCGCACCGTGTTGGGGTGCAGGCCCAGCAGCTCCGCCGCCCTCCCCAGGTCCCCGTGCACGTACAGCCAGGCGCGGAGCGTGCGCGCGTGGTCGGTGCCGTGCTCGGCGTCGTACCGGACCAGGTCCGCCACCGGGTTGCGGACGGGCATGCGCCCGGCCTCGGCCACCAGGCGCAGGCGGCGCAGCAGCACGGAGTCCCAGGCGTCGTCGTAGACGACCGCGTCGGCGCCCTCGGGCGCCTGTCCGTGCAGCGTCAGGCACTCGTCCGCCTCCTGCCTGCTGGCGGGCAGGCCCGCGGCGTCGGCGGTGCCGCCCACCCCGGCCACCACGCCCAGCCGGTCGGGCAGGCCGCGCAGCGTCGAGCGCACCCACTCCACCGCCGGAGCGGGGTCGTCCCCGCACGGCAGCACGGTGTACACGGTGGTTCCGAGCAGGGTGCTGCGTCCTGGACGCGACCAGCCGAAACCGGTGGTGACCTGCTCGAACAGGTGCAGGATCGCGGCCTCGGGCTCGGTGCGGGCGCGTGCCTGGAAGGCGATCACCCGCAGCCCCGCCCCGAGCAGGCCGATCCGCCCGGCGGTCTGCGCCGGGTCGGCCGAGCCCTCCAGCAGGTCGATCACCGACTCCGACTCCACCTGCCGCTCCAGGTCGCTGCTGACCCTGGCGCGCAGCATGTGCAGCCCGACCGTGTGCGCCCCCTCGCTCAGCGCCCGGGAGCGGTCCGCGTCCAGGGGCGCGTCGCACGCCACCCACAGCGTGCCCAGGAGTTCGCGGCCCACCCGGATCGGCGCGGCGGTGCGTCCGCCCATGTCGAGTTCGGGTATCCCCGGTACGAACCGGGGGCCGGTCGCGGCGGCCAGCCGGGTGAGCACCCCGTCGGCGTCGAGGCGTTCGCGGACCCGCTCGGGGACCCGCCGGTCGACGAGGGTGTCGCGCCGTACCCGGTCGGTGCCGCCCTGGGAGGCCGAGTAGGCCACCACGCGCGAGGCGCGGTCCTCGATGGTGACGGGTCCGCCGACCTCGGCGGCGACGGTGTCGGCCAGGGTGAACAGGTCGCTGGGGCCGCGCCCGGCCTCGGTCTCGCGCCCCTCCAGGACCAGCCCGTAGACGACCCCGGAGACCTGGCTCCACGACACGGCGGGCTCCACGACCAGGAGGGCGGGGCCGCCCTCGCCCAGGCGTGCGCGTACGTCGTCGCCGGGTTCGGTCGCGGACCGGATGATGACGACGGTCGCGCGGGCCTGCTCGGCCAGGCGCACCGCCTCGGCGGCCGAGTCCACGCCGACCGCGAGGAAGGCGTCGCCCAGCTGCGGCACGTCGTCGGTGGGATCGTGCATGGC
>NZ_QPFC01001052.1:0-1076 GCF_003427465.1 Nocardiopsis sp. TNDT3
CCTCCGGCGCGGTCCGCTCGCCCGAGGCGACCTCGCCGACCAGGCCGGGCAGCTGGTGCTCGGGCAGGTCGTACCCCTCCTCCAGGACGTCGGCCAGGGCCAGGTGGGCCTGCTCGATCGCCTCCTCGTCCCGGAACAGCGAGGTCCAGGGCAGCACCTCCTCGCTGCCCGCGTCGTACCACAGGGTGTCGGCCTCGAAGGTCTCGTCCCCGCCCGCGGAGGCGGTCGCGGTCAGCCGCGCGCCCACCACCTCAGGGGAGGCGGCGAGGATGACCGTGTCCTGGTGCAGCTCGGGGGACCCCCCCTCCGGCAGGTCCTCCAGGAAGGCGGTCTGGCGCGCGGCCATGGCGGTGCGCGCCTCCACCGTCAGCGGGTGGTTGTCGCCCAACCGCGGGTAGCGGTAGCTCACCACGCTGTCGTCGGTGGTCACCGACACGGTGCTCGCCTCCATCCCCGCCAGGTCGTCGGGCGAGGAGCGGACCGGTTCGGCGTAGGGAAGCTCCTGTTCCACGGCACGGCAGCCGGGGACCAGGAGCAGACCCACGGCGGCGCTGACGGAGAGTTTGCGTCGTAGTGAGGTGACAGCCACGAGGGGGACCATATCCGAGCCGCTCACCTCAGCGTGAATCGCCTCGCAGGCGTCCGCGTACTCAGCGTGTCCGGTGCGTGGTCACTCTCTGTTCACCCGTCCCGCCTCCGGTGGCCCCCCTGGTGCCTCCGGGAGGGCCCGGGAGGGGGATCGCGCGGCCAGGTCCCCGGTAGGCCGGCGGCTCGGCTCCGGGCCCGTTTCCGGGGATTTGCGGACCCGTGCCCACACTGTCCGAAACCCGGTGCGGACACGGGGGCACCGGTCCTCGGCGGGTCCGCGTTCCGGCCATACTGATCCCGAAGGGGCGTACACCGTTTTCCCCCGCGAATCCGGACGCCGGTGACACGCCCTCCTCCGTCGGAGCGCCCGCTCCGTCCACCCCTGAAAGGCACCCATGAGTTACGGTCCCGGAACCGGCGGCTACCTTCCCCCCGGAGGGGGGAGCGGTGGCTACCAGCCCCCTCCCGGAGGAGGCGGAGGGTATCCG
>NZ_QPFC01000112.1:0-4543 GCF_003427465.1 Nocardiopsis sp. TNDT3
CCGCGGGTCGACCGGGACCGACTCCAGGGCCAGCACCGCGAACACCGGCTCGTGCACGCGCCACAGCGGTTCGCGCCGGGCGTGGCGGGCCAGCGCCTCCAGGCCCAGCTTGTGCTCGCGCATGGCCAGCCCGCTCTTGCGGCCCACGTTGCGGTCCTTCAGGACCGCCATCCGCTCGGGGTCGGTGTAGTCGGGCCCGTAGACGATGCGCAGGTACTCGGGCCCGCGCACCTTCAGCCCGGGCTGTGCCAGGCCCTTGCGGCCCGTGGCTCGGGCGCCCAGGAGGGGTTTGACCACCATCCCCTCGCCGCCGGTGGAGACCATGTCGGTCCACCAGTCGGCGGCCGAGGCGCACGCGCCCGGGTCGGTGGTGTCCACGACCCGGTAGCGGGTGGGGCGGACCAGCCCGCTGGCCTCGGCGAGCCGTTCGGCGACCGCCATGTGCCACAGGTGGTCGGCGTCCCCGTACTCGCGCCCCTCGGAGGCCAGCACCATGAACGGCGCGTACCGGAGCCCGGCGGTGCCGTCGGTGTCCCAGGAGTAGCGCCGGTAGACCCGGCTGAACTCCTCCACCTGCTCCGTCCGGCGCGCGACCCCCTCGATCAGCCCGTCCACGGGCACACCGCGCCCGGCCGCGGCGGCGAGCGCGATCCCGGCGGCGGGCAGGGCCGCGCGGGCGGCGGCGCCCACCGACGCGTACTGCTCGCGGATCAGCGTCCGGGCCTTGGCCGACCACGGCAGCATCTCCCCGTCCAGGGCGACCCAGTCGGTGCCCAGCCGGTCCCAGAGCCCGGCGTCGGTGACCGCCTGCCGCAGCTGGTCCACGACCCGCGCCTGGAGGGCCGGGTCGGAGAAGAAGGGCCGTCCGGTCCGGGTGTACACGGTGCCCAGCTCCCCGGGCACGAACCGGCGTTCGGCGGCGTCGGCGTCCCGGCACAGCACGGCCACGGCCCGCGACCCCATGTGCTTCTCCTCGCACACGACCTCGCCGATCCCCGAGCCCCGGAAGGAGGCGAAGGCCTCGTTCGGGTGCTCCAGCAGCCCGGGCTCGGCCGAGGTCGGCGCGGGCGCCATGGTCGGCGGGAGGTAGAGCAGCCAGCGCGGGTCCACCGCGAACCTGCTCATGACCTCCAGCGCGGCCAGGGTGCTGCCTCCGTCGGCGCGCACCAGGCCGTGCTCGGTCTCCACGAACATGCCCGTGCGGGTGTCGCCGACGCCGATGTCGGTGACGTCCACGGCGGCGTCGGGGCGCGTGGCGGGTTCTCCGTCCGCCGTGTCCGTCAGCGGCCGGGCGGGCTCGTACCAGGTGCGGCGCGCCAGCACGTCGACGATCTCGCGCTCGGGGTAGCGCAGCGCGGTGAGCCTGCCGCCGAACACGCAGCCGGTGTCCAGGCAGAGGGTGTTGTTGACCCACTCGGCCTTGACCATGGGCGTGTGCCCGTAGACCACGGCGGCCCGGCCGCGGTACTCGCGCGCCCAGGGCAGCCGCACCGGGAGCCCGTACTCGTCGGTCTCACCGGTGGTCTGGCCGTACAGGGCGAAGGAGCGCACACGGCCGGAGGCCCGCCCGTGGTACTCCTCCTTGAGCCCGGCGTGCGCGACGACCAGCGCGCCCCCGTCCAGGACGAGGTGGCTGACCAGCCCGTCGCAGAAGTCCAGCACGCGCCTCCGGAACTCCTCGCTCTCGCGTCCCAGCTGTTCCATGGTCTCGGCGAGGCCGTGCGTGAGCCGGGCCTTGCCGCCCTTGAGCACCCGGACCAGCTTGTTCTCGTGGTTGCCGGGCACGCAGAGGGCGTCGCCGTCGGCGACCATGCCCATGACCAGGCGCAGGACGCCGGGGCTGTCGGGGCCCCGGTCCACGAGGTCGCCGACGAACACCGCCGTGCGCCCCAGCGGGTGGCGGGCGCCGACCGGGCGCCCGAGGTCGTCGCGGGCCAGCTCGTAGCCGAGCGCGCCCAGCAGCTCCTCCAGTTCCTCGCGGCAGCCGTGCACGTCGCCGACGATGTCGAAGGGGCCGGTGAGCTCCCTGCGGTCGGGCCAGGCGCGCTCCAGTTCGATGACGGCGGCGTCGATCTCCTCGGGCCCCTGGAGCACGTGCACCTTGCGAAAGCCCTCCCGGCGCAGGTGCCGCAGGCTCTGGCGCAGGTCGCGCCGCTGGCGGCGGATGACGTGGTCGCCGAAGTCGCGGTCGGGCCGGTCCCGGTTGCGCTCCCGGGCCAGGGCCTCGGGGACGTCGAGCACGATGGCCGTGGACAGCACGTTGTTGTCCTTGGCGATGCGCACGAGTTCCCGGCGGGCCCTGCTCTGCACGTTGGTGGCGTCGACCACGGCGAGCAGGCCCCGGCGCAGCCGGATGTCCACGACGGTGTGCAGGAGCGAGAACGCGTCGGCGGTGGCGGCCTGGTCGTTCTCGTCGTCGCTGACCAGGCCGCGGCAGTAGTCGGAGCTGATCACCTGTGTGGGCGCGAAGTGCCGGGCGGCGAAGGTGGACTTGCCGGAACCGGAGACCCCGACCAGCACGACGAGCCCCATCTCGGGCACGCCGAGCACGCGCGGCTCGGCGGCCCCGTCCCTCTCGGTCGTACTCATCGGACGAAGACTCCCATCTGGGTCGGTGCGCCGGTGTCGGGGTGTTCGGGCCCGACCGGCAGGTAGCGGACGCGGTAGCCGTGCTTGTCGGCAACCCCGTCCGCCCACAGGGTGAACTCGGCGCGCGTCCACTCGAAGCGGTGGTCGCTGTGCCGGAGGGCGCCCTCCTCCAGCCCCTCGTAGTGGGTGTTGTACTCGGCGTTGGGCGTGGTGACCACGACGACGCGGGGCCGGGCGGAGCCGAACACGCTCTCCTCCATCGCGGGCAGGCGCGAGGGGTCGATGTGCTCGACCACCTCCATGAGGACGGCGGCGTCGTAGCCCTCGAACCTTTTGTCGCGGTAGACGACCGAGCCGACGAGCAGTTCCGGCCTGCGGCCCGCGTCCCCGCGGTCGCGGGCCGCGACGGTGTCGGAGAACAGGGGCCGGTGGCGGTCGCGCCCGCCCGGGTCGCAGCCCCTGCACACCCTGCGGTGGGCGCGTTCGAGGCTGACGACGCTGACGTCCACGCCGGTGACGCGCTCCAGGGAGCGGTCGCGCACCAGGCGGGTGAGCAGCTGTCCGGCGCCGCAGCCCAGGTCGATGACGCTGGTGGCGTTCTCGGCGGCCAGCACCGCCATGACCGCCCCGGCCCGCTGTTCGGCCAGGCTGGGGGCGCGCTCCTCCAGGGGCGGCGCCGCGGAGGCCTCCTCGACCCCGGGGTCGTCGCCCTCCCCGTCCCCGGTCAGGTCGTCGGCCTCGGCCAGGCGGGCCAGCGCGGTCCGCACGTAGCCGTCGCGGCGGTTGAGGTAGCGGCGGACGATCCAGGAGCGTTCGGGGTGCCCGGCGAGCCAGCCGGTCTCGGCGGGCCCGTCGCTCTCGGCGCTCACGGAGGGCCCGTTGCCCACGGTGGGCTCAGCGGGCCCGTCGGTTCCGTCGCTGTCAGCGGGCTCACCAGCCGCGCCGGTCCCGGCGTCACCGGCGGCGAGCCCACCGGCGCGCAGCAGCTTGTCCACCTCGCTGCGGTCCACCCAGTAGTGCTTGTTGCCGTCCAGGACCGGCAGCAGCACGTACAGGTGGCTGAGCGCCTCGGACAGCCGGACGGTGCCGGTGAGGGTGAGCGACAGGTAGTGGGAGTCGCCCCATCCGGGCAGCCCGGGGTCGAGCGGGACCGGTTCGGCCTCCACCGCCCACCCCAGGGGCTCGAACAGCGACCGCACGCGCTCGGCGCCGCCCCGGCAGGGCACCGCGGGCATGCGCAGCTCCAGCGGGATCGGCGTGCGCGCCAGCTCGGGGCGCTGCCTGCAGTCCCCCCGCAGCGCGGAGCGCATGACCCGCCCCAGCGCCACCGTGAACAGCGACGACGTCGCGTAGGGGCGGTCGTTGACGTACTGGGCCAGTGCGAAGTCGGGCGTGCTCACCGACGTGCGCGTGCGCAGCAGCGCCTGCGCGTCGACGTCGAGCATCAGCGCGGCGGTGCAGCGCTGCTCGGTGGCCTCGGGGTAGAAGACGTGGGCGGTGCCGAAGGACTGCTCGAAGCTCTGCGCCCTGTCGGGGTGCTTGTGCAGCAGGAAACCGAGGTCCGTCGCCGGGTTCGCCGTGGTCGTGATCGTCAGTAGCACCCGTGCATTGTGGCCGAGCCCCCGCGGCCCTGGCGAGGGCTTTTCGGGCGCCGGGGCACGTGCGCCCTCAGGATCGGACGGCGCGGGCGGACCGGCCGCGGACGACCAGCGCCGCGGCGACCAGCGTGACCGCGAGGATGAGCGCGTTGGCGGCGACCAGGCTCCACATGGATTCGAGCACGGGGTGCAGGAACGAGGTCCGCGGCACCCGGTCGGCCGCGCCGGGCCACACGGTCCACACCCCGACGGCCAGCAGCAGGTACACGGGGGCGCAGATCAGCGCCGTGATCCCGGGGCGGGGCAGGCGGAGGGCCCGGGCCAGCGGCCAGGCCATGACCGGGGCGAGGGGGAAG
>NZ_QPFC01001053.1:0-1489 GCF_003427465.1 Nocardiopsis sp. TNDT3
GGCGACCCTGGCCCCCGAGGGCGGCGCTCGCATCCCCGAGCTCCTCGGCCAGCTCGCCGGGAGCGACAGCGCGCTCTCCGAACTCCACGACATCATCCACTTCCCCGCGCCCGGACACCTCGCCGCACCCAAGGCGGTCGACTTCCTGGTCGACCTCGCCTGCGCCGAGTCCACCCCGGCCACCGACCGCTGGCGTCCCCTCAGCCTGCTCCTGGAGCTGGTGGCCGGGCACGCCGAGGACCGCTTCCCCGAGACCCGCGACCTGGACCAGTGGCGCGACGAGGTGGCCTGGGCGGCCTCCAACGACGCCGAGAAGGTCCGCCAGCAGTACCGCGACTGGGCCGAGGAGGCCCCGGACGAGCAGCACTACCACCGCATGCGCAACCGGCTCGCCGTGATGGAGCAGCCCGACGGCGCCGCGATCCTCCAGGCCGAGCTGGACACCTACGAGGCCGTCCGCGCCCGCGTCCCCGACCTGGTAGCACTGCTCCACGGCGGCGCCAACCGCGGCGGCATGGACCGCGCGGGGGAGTGGGTGAGCTACCTGCTGGCCTTCCTGCCCGACGACGCCGAGCGCATCACCACCGAGATCACCGGAGCCTCCCAGGTCCTGCTCGCCAAGGACCTGCGCCCCGCCCCGCAGGCGCCCACGAGCCTGCGCGACGTGATGAACGCGCTGGACAGCGGCGGCGACCCGCTCCCCGCGGAACTGTTCGCCCTCGGCCTGCTGGCCAGCCCGAACGACATCGACGTCTCGGTCGGCCTCACCCACCAGATGGCGGGCGGGAACCTGTACAACTCCTTCGCCGCCTCGGTGGCGATGCTGCTCATCCACGGCGAGAAGACCCCGCGCGAGGCGCTGCGCCGCGTCGGCCGCGGCGGCGGCACCTCCATGGGCTACCAGGGCCTGTTCAACGAGTCCTGGCCGCACTGCGGCGGGCACTCCCCGCAGGTCCTGGGCTTCCTGGCCCTGGGCCGCGCGGGCGACCGCGCCCGCCGTCTGCGCCTGGACATCCTGCCCGGCCTGATCAATGGCGAGGAGGACTCGCGCGCCCTCGTGACGGGTGTCGGCCTCGAACTGGTGCTCGGCCCCCGCAGCAAGGGCCACACCGCCGAGGAGCACGCCGAGGCCGACTACGACGAGGAGACCCTCAAGGTCCTCTGGACGATCGCCGAACTGCCCGCCTCCGCCTGGGAGGACGAGGAGTTCACGCGGACCCTGAGCGCCTGGGCGCTGCCGGACAACGCCGAGGACTTCTGCGCGCTCGTGGGTGTGGAGTCCCAGCCCGAACCGGAGCCGGAGCGGGCCGCGGCCCCGCAGCCGCAGCAGCCCGCCGCCCCCCAGCCCGGCGGGCTGCTGGGGCGCCTCTTCGGCGGAGGACGGTAGGGCGCGCCCGGTCCACCGGCGCGGCGTAACCCCCGGCGCCGGTGGACCGACCGGTCGCGATCGCCCGCCGCGGCCCCGGGCCGTCGCGTACGGCTCCGGGGC
>NZ_QPFC01001054.1:0-2921 GCF_003427465.1 Nocardiopsis sp. TNDT3
GGCTCGTTCTGGTCGTCGGCGGGCTCGGACGGCTTGTCGGCGGGCTCGGAGGGCTTGTCGCTCGGGGTCGGCTCCGGGCTCTCGGGCTCGCTCGGCTCCTCGGAGGGCTCCTCGCTCGGCTCCTCCGTGGGGGGCGGGGTCTCGCCGCCGCCGGTCCAGGAGACCGAGGCCGAGGCGGAGACGGTGACCTCGCTGTCCTGGGCGGTGATCAGGGTCTGGGTCGGCTGGTACTCCTCCTCGCCCTTGAACAGGCGGCCGGACCGCACGGTGGCCGTGGTCTCCAGGGAGAAGGAGGCGGTGCCCTCCGCCGCGCCCTCCGGAACGGCCAGGCCGACGGTGTCACCGTTGTTGACCGTGGTGACGGGCTGGCCGGTCTCCAGGTCGACCAGCTCGACCTCGACACCCTCGGGGGCCTGGACGCTGACCTCGATGCCGTCCGCGTCGCTGGTCTCGACGAGGAACTCGCCGATCGTCTCGCCCGCGCTGCCGGAGGCCTCGCCCGGGGTGATGCTCAGGGTCGGACCGGGCTCCTGCGGGAGGTCCTGGGCTTCCCCGACCAGGTAGTCATAGACCGCCCTGACGCCGTTCGGGTCGTTCGCGGTCACCTCGGCGCCGTTGCTGAAGTGCCAGATGGCGGCCTGGGTGGCGGCGATCGCCTCTTCATCACCGAAGTGGCGGGCGTTGCCCCGATTCAGCCCCGCGTTCTCGGCGAGCTGGGCGGCGCTGACGGTCGGGTAGCTGTTCTGGAGGATCCAGTGCACCTTGCCCGGCTCCGCGAAGTCGCCCCTGCCCGGGTAGTTCGCCCAGTCGTCCTCCAGGTACCAGGCGTTGTCCTTGATCCTGGTCTCAAGGTCGATGCAGTAGGCGGTGAGGGCGGTGCCGTTCTCCAACCGGAGGTCGAAGAGACTCGTGCTCTCCATCTCACCGTTGATCCGAACGTCCACGCCGGACGCGGCGGTGGCGGGGTACTGGGCGCGGACGGAGCCCTCGTAGGTCTCCACCGGGTCGGCGGAGGCCGGAGCGGCGAGCCCGAAGGCGAGGAGCGCGGCGGCGGAGGCGGCGAGAGTCGCGCGCCCGACGGAATGGGGGAGGGACACGTACGTCACGTCTTTTCCTGTGGGTGGTCTCAAGAGGAGCCAACCGGGTCTTTCACCGGGGCCGGAACGCCGGGCGGCGGACTGGTTGGTCCGATGGGAGTTCACAGAGAGGACGTCGAGCCCTCCTGCCGGGTTGTCCGCTTCCTGCGTGGAGGACATGAATTCCGGGAGAACGTGACGGGTTCGTTCCCGGAGGCCACGAGGCGTCCGTGCCCGAGGAACACCGGGGTCTCCCGTCCCCTCGGCCGGGTCCCGGACGCCGCCCCCGGTGGTCCGGGCCTCCCGTACCCCTGCGGCGGCCCCAACCACCGGGGCCGGCGCGCTTCCTCCGGCGTGCCCCCTCCGGGCGGGGCACGGACCCCGGCGGTACGGGTTCCGGCAGCACGCGTCCTGGCGACACGGGCCCCGGCCCCACATCCGCCAGGGCCCGCTACGACGCGGCGGCCTGGGCGATGGACTGGGCGCGCCCCCGGACGTTCTGCCAGGCGATCCACTTGACCACGCGGTTGGCGACGGCCCGGTGCTTCAGGCCGTTGCGCCAGGACCAGCGCAGGCGCAGCCTGGAGCGCTCCCCCAGCGGTTCGATGAGGATCCGCAGCGCGCGTTCGCTGCCCTCCTGCGTCCAGGTGACCTCACGGCCGGGCACGCTGTGCGTGATCGACTCCCTGATCGCGTCCTCCGTGAGTCTGTTGGTCAGCTCCACGACGCCGTCCCCGAGCTGCCGCGACGAACCGGAGGCCGGATCCCACTCGCCCCGGCGCTCCGGGTCGCTGACCAGTTCCCACACCCGGCCGGCCGCCACGGGCACCTCGAGGTCGTAGTTCGTGTACTCCCACCCCTCGGGCGGCTGTTCGGCGGTGGCGTCGCCGTCCGCCGGGGACGGCTCCGGGGCCTGCGGACTCTCCGCCAACGCGCCGAGGTCGCGCCGGATCCGGTCGGTGTCCGCGCCCAGCCGGTCCAGGACCCGCCGCACCCGGCCGCCCTCGTCGTCGATCAGGGCCGTGAGCAGGGCCGCGTCACCCCCGGCCAGCGGGACGTCGTATTCGATCTCCTCCAGGCGGGGAGTGAACCGGAGCCATCCCTTCTCCTCCTCGTCGGACGGGACCGGCACGGTGACGTCGACGCCCAACAGGGCGAGGTCCTCGCGGAGGAGCCCGTCGATCGCCGCGCGCGCCTCCGCCAGGCCCACCCCGGAGTCCATGAGCAGGCGGGCCCCCGGTCCGCCGGTGACCAGCACTCCCAGGAACAGGTGCTCGAAGCCGACTTCGGTGCGGCCCGCGCGGGCGGCCTCGCGGCTCGCGGCCCCGGAGATCGCGATCCGGTCGAAGCCCCTGTTGAGGATGCTCCGTTTCGCCGACGGTTTCGTCATCGTTGTCCCCTCTTGGCTGCTTCGATGTGGCTCAACCGTTTCCCGTACTTCTTGTGGACGGCCTGACGGGTCACCCCGAGCGCGGCGGCGATGGAGCTCCATGACTCGCCCGACCGCAGCGCCTGTTCGACCTGCCGTAGCTCCAGAGAGTCGACCACCGCGCGCAGGGAGGCGACGGCGCGCAGCCCCTGCACGGGGGTCGAGGTGTCCGAGGCGGTGGCCGCCAGCTGTACCGCATCCATGGCGTCAACCTAGGTTGCGCGGCTACGGTTGTCAACCTAGGTTGCGCACTCTCGTGTTGTCAACCCGGGTTGCGCGCGTGCCGGAGCGCTCCCGCGCGACAGGCGGATTCGGTGCCCCGAACCCTTCCGGGGCCGTCCCGGGGCACGGCCGTCCGCCGTCCCCGCCGGGCAACGCGAAGGGCCCGTTTCCGTGGTCTCCCACGGAAACGGGCC
>NZ_QPFC01000113.1:0-2047 GCF_003427465.1 Nocardiopsis sp. TNDT3
CCGCCGGGTCCGCCGGGGTTTCCCGGGCCGCCGGGACCGGAGTAGGCGTTGAAGGCGGGCCGGCCCTGGGGCGAGGACGCGTAACCGCCGTGCGCCTGGTGCGTCCAGGGGGCCTGACCGCCGGAGTTGGCGTAGTGGCCGGGAACCTGCTGGCCGTGGACCGGAGGCTGGCCCTGGGGCGGGTACCCGCCGTGCCCCGTGCCCGGCTGGGGTCCCGGGGGCTGCGGACCCGGGTTGCCGTGGTGCTGCTCCACGCCGGGCTGCTGGACCACGTGGGGCGGCTGTACCGGGTGCTGGACGTGGGCGGGCGGCACGTACGGGTTGTGCCGCGCGGCCTGCGTGTGGAGGGGCTGGCCGCCGTCCGGGAGCGCGGCGCCCTGCTGCGGTCCGCTGTCCGGGTGCCGCGCGTCCACCTGCTGCGGTCCGCTCGGCGTCTGGTGCGCCGCGGGCCCGCTCTCCCGCACCCCGGTGTCCTGGGGCGGCTGCCCCGGGACCGGGGAACTGCTCGGCGGGGCCCACGAGGTGCTGATCGTGCGCTCCACCTCGGCCTCCTGCGGGTCCTCCTGGCCGGTCAGCCTGGCCAGGAGCTGCTTGGAGGTGGGCCGGTTGGCCGGGTTCTTGTCCAGCGCCGCGTTGACCAGGTCGTACAAATCCGGGTCCAGGCCGTCCAGGCGCGGCGGCGCCGAGGAGATGTTGTGCAGGACGGCGGGCACCGTGGCGGCGTCGAAGGGGGCGGTGCCGGTACCGGCGAAGGCCACCAGGCAGCCCCACGCGAAGATGTCGGCGGCCGCGGTGGCCCGCTCGCCCAGGATCAGCTCCGGGGCCATGTACGAGGGGGTGCCCATGAGCTGGCTGGAGCGGGTGACCGCGTCCGCCGCCTCGTCCAGGGCGCGGGCTATGCCGAAGTCGATGACCTTCGGGCCGACCGGGGAGAGCAGTACGTTCGCGGGTTTGAGGTCGCGGTGGACCACGCCGGAGCCGTGGATGGCGGTGAGCGCCGCGGCCACGCCCATGGCCAGGCCCTCCAGGGTGCCGCCCGTCATCGAGCCGTCCGCGCGGACCGCCTCGTCCAGGTTCGGGCCCGGCACGTACTCGGAGACGATGAAGAGGGGATCGCCCTCCAGGCGGGCGTCGATCACCCCCGCGGTGGAGAAGCGGGCCACACGGCGCGCGGACTCGACCTCGCGGGCGAAGCGCAGCCGGAAGGACTCGTCGTCAGCCAGGTCGGGGTGGATGAGTTTGACTGCGACGGGTCGGTCGGAGGCGTCCCTGGCGAGGTAGACGGTGCCCATACCGCCCCGGCCGAGACGGCTCACGATGCGGTAACCGTCGAGTTCGCGCGGGTCCCCCGCGCGCAGGGGTTTGCCGCTCTGGTGCCCGTTCGACGTCACAGTTGGGGGTCCTCATATGAATCGTGGAGTTCGCGCTCACAGCGTACCGATGCCGTCACGCTGGTGCGTTCTGGACTGACAGCCCCCTCGGCTTCCACGGACGCGGGGCCCGGATCCGGGGGCGGGGTGTTCGAAAGCGGCGCGCGGACGCGCCGTGTCAGTCGTGGGGATGCCCCTCGCGCCGAAACGGTTCCCCGGAGGCACCGGTTTTCGCTAGGATTAGAACACACGTTCGAACACCTGGCCGCGTCTTCCCCACGGATGGGTGTCCCGGTGGCGTGTGCCGGGACTGACAGGAGGCG
Organism: Nocardiopsis sp. TNDT3; assembly: GCF_003427465.1. Taxonomy (NCBI): domain Bacteria; kingdom Bacillati; phylum Actinomycetota; class Actinomycetes; order Streptosporangiales; family Nocardiopsidaceae; genus Nocardiopsis; species Nocardiopsis sp. TNDT3. Next base: position 1,694 of record NZ_QPFC01000113.1, read on the forward strand.
GATGATGCTGAGGGGAAGTGTCGTGGGACGGTACTACGGGGCGGAGGTGACCGTCGTCGAGGACGAGGGGCGCCCGGCCCGGTTCGTGTGGAACGGCAGGGTGTACGGAGTGCGCAGGATCCTCGAACACTGGGTCACGCTGCGCATGGACTGGACACCGGCGCGTGAGTCCCAGGCGCCCGAGCGCAGGCACTGGCGGGTGGAGGCGGGCACGGCCCAGTCCCAGGGGGTGTACGAACTGCGCCACGACACGGCCACCGGAAGGTGGCTGCTCTCCCGCGTGTGGGGGTAGGGCGCGCTCGGGGGCGGCCCCCGGGCCGGCTCGCCGTGCCCCCACCGGGCCCCGGCTGACGC
>NZ_QPFC01001055.1:0-3090 GCF_003427465.1 Nocardiopsis sp. TNDT3
TGTCGCTGCTCTCCCTCGAACTGGAGCGCACCGCGCACGACGCCACGGCCCGGGTGCGCGAGGGGGTGCTCGTGGCGCTGCTCACCGGGGCGCTGGACCCCCTGCACCCGGGGGCGGAGCGGCTGCGCGGGGTCCTTCCCGCCGAACCCGTCCTCGTGGCGGCCGCCGACGGGGTCGGGCCCGCACAGCCGCCCGAGGGCGTCCTGGTCACCGAGCACGACGGCCGCGTCCTGCTGCTGGCCCCCGCCGACACCGGAACGGGAGTGCTCGCCGAGGTCCTGGAGGGGCCGGTCGGGGTGAGCGACCCCTCCCCCTACGCGGAACTGTCCGCGGCGCTGTCCCAGGCCGAACGCGCGCTGGCCGCCGCGCGCGACGCGGGCGGGGGCCTGCTCCGCGTCGGCGACCTGCCCGGCGGACTGCTCGGGCTGGCCGACACCCCCGCCGGCGCCCGCATGGCCGGGGACCTGCTCGCCCCGCTGCTGCGCCAGCGCACCTCGGCCGAACTGCTGGCCTCGCTGCGCGCCTACCTCGCGGCCTCGGGCCGGTGGGACGCGGCGTCGGAGGCACTGGGGATCCACCGGCACACGCTGCGCTACCGCATGCGGCGCATCCGCGACCTGCTGCCCGGCGACCTGGACGATCCCGACTACCGCACCGAGCTGTGGATCGCCCTGCGCGTCCACGGCAGCGCGGGCTGACCGCCCTCCGGGCCCCGGGCGCCGTCACCCGGAGTCGTCACCCCGAGTGAAAGTGGTGACGGGTTCCGGTGTTCGCGGGGTCCGGGACCGGTCCATCCACCACAATGGCTTGCTGTCGGTGGGTGGTCGGCCGATGACACAGCCGTGTGGGGGAGACGTTGAGGTCACTGCGGGACGACGAGGACGAGGTCGGGCACGCGGGCGTGCCGGGGGCGCCGCCGGGAGTCACCGGCCCCCTCCCCGGCGCGCTCGGCGGCCCGTCGGGAGTCGGCACGGCCTCGCTGCGCTGGAAGCCCCCGATCGACCGTTCCGAGGTGAGCTCCCTGCTGGCCTACCTGCGCGCCTGCATGCGCCGCGAGGCGGTGCACACCCACGTCGTCCCGGTCGGCGACCTGGGCTCCGACAGCTGCGCGTGCCTGCCCCCGGGCCCGGAGGTGCTCTTCAGCGGGGCCGGGGAGACGCTTGCGCTGCGCCCGGAGTCCGTCCGCGTCCTGCGCGCGGCCAACGACCTCGGCCAGTCCGCGCGCTACGGCTACCCGCTCGTGGTCCTGGGGGAGGGCGGGGACCGGGCGGCCCTGCCCCTGCTCACCGTCGACGTGCGCGTCGCGGACGAGACCGCGGACACCCCCGCCGGGGCCGGGGACACCCTGGTCCGCGCGGTCGGCCCGCCCGACGTCAACCCCGCGCTCCTGGAACGCCTCGGCCTCACCGACCCCGAGGACCTGTTCGAACTCCGGACCCGGCTGCGCTCCGGGGCGCCCGACCCCCTGCGGCGCCCCGCGGCCGTCGCCGACCTCGCCGCCAGGATCCGCCTCCTGCTCGCCGGCCTGGAGATCGAGCGGGTGGACGACATCGCGCCCCTGGGCACCCGCGGCGCCCCGCGCACCTGGATGGACGGCGCCCACAACGTCGCCGTGCTCTTCCGGGCCGGGCCCGGGGGACGCCACGACGCCGACGAGCGCGAACCCGTCGGCGTCGAGGGCGTCCTGGCCGACCTCGACCCCTCCGGCCGCGACGGCCTCGACCCCGAGGACGTCAGCGGGACCGCCCTGGAGGCCCTGCTCGGACAGCCCTCCCGAACGGCCGCGGCCTCCGGCCCGGCGGCGTCCGGACGGCTCTTCCGCTGCTCCCGCGCCGCGAACCGCCGCGGTTGCGCCGACCCCGGCGGGGACACCGCCGAGCCCCCCGTCCCGATCTCGGCGACCGCCCTCGACCAGTCCCAGTACGCGGTCCTGTGCGCGGCCATGCGCGAGCAGCTCACCGTGGCCGCGGCCCCGCCCGGGAGCGGGGTGCACGACCTGGTCGACGCCCTCGTGCGCACCGCCGTCAGCAACGGCCAGCGCGTCCTGGTGTGCGGTCGCACCGAGGCCGACGTCGCCGCGGTGCGCCTGCGCGCGGACGCCTCCCCCGGGCACCCCGTCGTGCGCGTGGGCGGGGAGGGACGGCGCACGGCCGAGGCCGTGCTGCTCACCCGGCTCCTCACCGAGCACTCCCGGAGCCTGCCCGCGGCCCCCGCCGGTTCCGGCGGGGAGGACCCCACCGTCCACTGGGCGGACCTGGCCGCGGACTGGACGGCGGTCCGCGAGGCGTGGCGGGCCATGGACACCATGGCCTCCGGCGGCCACGCGCTCGCCCGCCTGGCCGAGGAACGCGGCCGGGTCGTCGCCCAGGGGTGGGACCCCGACTCCCTCTTCACCCCGGAGCGGGGCGGCCCCGAGTACTGGCTGCACCGGGCCGAGCGCGCGGCGGCCGGGGGCCTGGCCGGGCTGGCGCACCGGGGCGCCGTCCGCCGCGAACTGGGCGTGGACACCGACCCCGACAGCCTCGCCCGCCTGCGCGCGGTCGCCCGTCTGGAGGGCGAGTGGCGCGCGGCCGTGGACCGGCGGATCCGCTGCGCGCCGCTGAACGCGCTCACCGCCGACCTGGCCGACGCCCTCGCCCGGCACCGCAGGTCCAGCTCCGCCTGCCTGCGCGCGGTCGGCGACCCCCGGCTGTGGCGGGGACGCGCCGCCATCGAGCACCGCCTGGAGAGCCTCAACTGGCACCGCGGCCACGGCTGGCCGGGCCCGGGCGCGCTGTTCGACACCCTGCCCGCGTGGGTGTGCCGCACCGACCAGGTCCGGGCGCTGCAACCCCGGGCGGGCCTGTTCGACCTGGCCGTCGTGGTCGGGGCCGAGCGCACCCGGCTGGCCGAACTGCTGCCGGTGCTCTACCGCGCCAACCGCGCCGTGGTGTTCGGCGACCCCGCGCACCCGGGACCGGTGAGCGTGCTGGAACCGGACGAGGAGCGCCGCGCGCTGGCCGCCGCGGGTCTGGTCGCGGGCCAGTTGGACGACCGGGGCCTGCGCTACGGCGGCGGTTCGGCGATGCGCGCCCTGTACCGGGCGGCGCC
>NZ_QPFC01001056.1:0-1944 GCF_003427465.1 Nocardiopsis sp. TNDT3
CGTAGCCGTACTGCTCGGGCCAGTGCGAGTCGGCGCCCAGCTCCTCCGCGGCGCGGTGGGCCCAGTAGGGCTCGCGCAGCAGCTGCCGTCCCAGGAACACCGCGTCGGCGCGGCCCGAGGCGACGATCTCCTCGGCCTGGGCGGGTTCGGTGATCGCTCCGACCGCGCCGGTGGGCAGGCCGGTGGCACCGCGGACCCGCTCGGCGAAGGGCACCTGGTAGTTCGGGCCCACGGGGATGAGGGCGTCGGCGACCAGGCCTCCGGTGGACACGTCGAGGAGGTCCACGCCCCGGGCCTGGAGCTCCTTGGCGAGCAGGACGGTGTCCTCGCCGGTCCAGCCCTCGCGCTCGTCGGCCTCGTTCTCCGTCAGCCAGTCGGTGGCCGAGGTGCGGAAGAACACGGGCAGGTGCTCGGGCCACACCTCGCGCACGGCCTCGACGACCTCCAGCGCGAAGCGCATCCGGTTCTCGGGGCTGCCGCCGTACTCGTCGGTGCGGTGGTTGGTGGCGGGCGACAGGAAGGAGTGCAGCAGGTAACCGTGCGCGCCGTGCACCTCGGCCACCTGGAACCCGGCGGCCAGCGCCCGCTCGGCCGAAGCCGCGAAGTCTCGGACCAGCTGCCGGATCCCGTCGGCGGTCAGCTCGACCGGCGCGGGGTAGCCGGGGAAGGCCTCAGTGCCGGGACCCACCGTCGGCCAGCCGCCCTCGGACTCGGGGACGTACTGTCCGCCCAGCCAGGGCTTGTCCGTCGAGGCCTTGCGCCCGGCGTGCGCGAGCTGGATGGCCGGTACCGCGCCGTGGGCGCTGATCGCGGAGGTCACGCGTTTGAAGGCCTCCTGCTGGCGGCTGTTCCACAGGCCGAGGTCCCAGGGGCTGATCCGCCCGTCGGGCCGCACGCCGGTGGCCTCGACCATGACCAGACCGGCCCCGCCCGCGGCCCGGTCGGCCAGGTGCGCGAGGTGGAAGTCGGTCGGGGCGCCGGCGTCGGGCCCTTCGGAGGCGGCCGAGTACATGCACATCGGGGACATCCACGCGCGGTTGGGGATCTCCAGCGACCTCAGCTTCAAGGGGGTGAACAGCGTGCTCAAGGGGTGTCCTTCCGTCTGCGGCAAGTGGTCGGTGTCCATCGGGGAGCGGGTCCGGCGCACGGAGGCCGAACTCTAATACGATGGATGTCGTACTACGGTAAGCAACGTACTACGAGGATTGTCAAACTACGACCGTCCTCGTACTTTGTGGTGGAAGTCGCACGGCGCACGGCAGCGGAGGTCATGGCATGCCCGGCAGGGAACGAAGGGTCCGAAGCGGTCGGCAACTGGAACACCCGCCCGCCGAGGAGATCCGGGTGGAGACGGTCATGCACGCCCTGGCCGACCCCGTGCGCCTGCGCATCGTGCGCGAACTGGCCCGGGGCCACGACGACATGGCCTGCATCGCCTTCGAACTGCCGGTGAGCAAGTCCACCTCCACCCACCACTTCCGCGTGCTGCGCGAGGCGGGGGTCATCCGCCAGTACTACGAGGGCACCTCGCGCATGAGCTGTCTGCGTACGGAGGACCTCGGTACGCGCATGCCCGGACTCCTGGAGGCGGTCCTGCGGGCCGCGCACATCGCCGAGGGCGACGCCGCCGGTGGGTCCGCCACCAGCGATTCCGCCGGGGGAAGCCCTGACGGGGCCGCCGCCGGGGTGAGCCCCTCCGGCCCGGCTTCCTGAGCGGAAGGGGCAGGGCGGGCGGCCACGGTCGGCGGGCCACGGGCCCGCCCGGCTGATCCCTCCTTCGAAGCAGTGGCGCCGTCTCCTGGGCAGCGGTGTCGTGAGCGTGTTCCGGCCAGGTGAGGGCCCCGCCCTCCGGGGGCGCCGGAGGACGGTCCGGCGCCCCCGGTCGGGCGGGGAGGGTTCAGTCCGCGACGCGCCCCCGCGCCTCCGTGGTGCCGAGGGCGGCGC
>NZ_QPFC01001057.1:0-6722 GCF_003427465.1 Nocardiopsis sp. TNDT3
CGGCCCCCGCGGGGGCGGTGGGCGGCGGGGGCAGGGACAGGGCCGCGTCGTTCAGGCCGGGGCCCAGCAGGAGGCGACGGGCGGCCTGGGCGGCGATCCCGGCCGCGGTGCCGAGCAGCACGAGGCCGAGCACGGCGCCCTGGAGCAGCGGCAGGTCCTGGGACTGGGCGGCGCCCAGGGCGGTGCGGCCGATCCCGGGGACGGCGAAGACCGTCTCCACCGCGACGGCGCCGCCGGTCAGGCCGACGGCGACCATGGCGAACTGGGGGATGAGGGCGGGGGCGGCCCGGCGCAGTGCCGCGGCGGCGACGGCGGCCGGGGAGCAGCCCGAGGCCGTCCACAGCCCCACCCAGCGCTCGGTGAGGACGGCGGGCAGCGCGTCGTCGAGCAGCCGTCCCAGCAGTCCGCCCGCGGGCAGGCCCAGCGCCAGCGCCGGGAGCACGAGGTTCACCGGCTCCTGCCAGCCGTAGGGCGGCAGCCAGCCCAGCCACACCGAGAGGGCGACCATGAGCAGGACGGCGACGAGGAACTCGGGCAGGGCCGTGAGCACCGCGGCGGCGGCCCCGCTGCCCGACCCGCCCGGGCGCAGGGTGCCGCGCGCCCCGCGCACCAGCGTGGGGGCGCACAGCACGGCCGCGACGAGCAGGGCGACGGCGAGCGCGGCGCCCATGACCGTCAGGGACACGCCCATGGCCGAGACGACCGAGGGCAGCACGGGCGCGTCGGAGACCCAGGACCGGCCGAGGTCGCCCTGGAGGACACCGCCGAACCAGCGGGCGAGGGTCACCGCGGGACCGTCGGCCAGGCCGAGGTCCTCGCGGATGGCGTCGAGCACCTCGGGCGTGGGCGCCTGCTCGGCCGAGCGGGCGCGCAGCACCGACAGGGCGGGGTCGCGTCCGGACAGCCAGGGCAGGAGCCCGACGACGACCGTGACCAGGACCAGGGCGGCGACGCGCGAGACCAGGGGCAGGAGCCACCCGGACCCGCGGGCGCCGGTGCGGCCGGGGGGCGCGGTGTGACCGGGGGCGCCGGTGCGGTCGGGAGCGGCGGCGGCCATCAGTTCAGCCGGGTCCGCGGGGTGACGAGCAGGCGCTCGCGCGGGTCCTTGGCCGAGTCCACGACGTTGGCGGCGTCGCCCTGGATGACGCGTTCGTGCAGCATGGGGATGGCGGCGTCGGTGGCCAGGACGGCGGCCTCGGCCTCCAGGATCGCGGCGCGCCGCTCGTCGCCCGCGGGGGTGCGCTCGGCCTCCTCCAGGGCCGCGTCCACGTCCTCGTCGCACAGCTGGGCGATGTTGAAGGACCCGTCGCAGGAGAAGTCGCTCGTCATGTAGGCGACGGGGTCGCCGGAGTCCAGGACGGTGGCGCGGGAGAGGATGAACGCGTCGAACTCGCCGTTGAGGGCGTCCTCCTCGATGTTGGCGTACTCGCGCACGACCTGCTCGACCTCGAACCCGGCCTCCTCCAGCTGCTGCTCCAGGACGGTGGCCACCTCGGGCAGTTCGGGGCGGTCGGTGAAGGTGGCCAGGGTGATGGCGGCGCCGTCGGGGTCGGCGGCCTCGGCGGCCTCCGGGCGTTCGGGGCGGTCGGCGGCCCAGGGCAGCGCGGGGCCCAGCAGTCCCTCGGCCGCGTCCGCGCGCCCCTCGTAGACGCCGTCCACCAGCGTCGGGCGGTCGATGGCCTCGCGGGCGGCGGCGCGCAGGCCGGGGTCGGTGAAGGGCCCGTCCTGGGTGTTGAGGTAGAGGGTGTTGGTGCGCGGCATCGGGACCTCGGTGATGAGTTCCGGGTCCAGCAGGGCGGCCTGGGAGGTGGGCACGGCCTCGACGATGTCGGCCTCGCCGGTGCGCAGGGCGGCGGCGCGGGCGGTGCCGTCGGGCACGAAGCTGACGTCGATGCCCGGGGCCAGGGCGGCCTCACCCCAGTAGCCGTCGTAGCGGTCCAGGCTCGCGGAGGTGGTGCCGTTGACCTCGACCAGTTCGAAGGGGCCCGAGCCGGTGCCGACCGGGCTGACCGTGTCGCCCTCGTAGGCGCTCTCGGCCAGGATCGACAGCTGCGGCGAGGACAGGCGCTGGGGGACGAGCGGGTCGGCCTCGGCGGTGGTGACGGTGACCGTGTCGCCCTCGGCCTCGACCCCGAGTTCGACGCCGTCGAGGATGCGCGGCTTGGGCGAGGCCTGCGCGGCGTACTCCAGGGAGTGGGCGGCCACGTCGGCGGTCAGCTCCGTGCCGTCGTGGAAGGTCACCCCGTCGCGGATGGTGAAGGTCCAGGTGGTGTCGTCCACCTGGGTCCAGTCGGTGGCCAGGCCGGGCTGGGGGTCGCCGACCTCGTCCAGGACGACGAGGGTCTCGGCGGTGCTCCAGCGCGAGAGCTTGAAGGCGTCGTCGGTGAGCGGCGAGAGGGCCGACCTCGGCGGCAGCAGCATCGCCACCGCGATGCGCCCGTCCTCCTCGGATGCGGCGGTGTCGCCGCCGGAGGGGAGGCAGGCGGTCAGCAGGAGGGCGGAGGCGGCCAGGCAGGCGCCGGGAGGGATCTTGCGCAGGTGCACGGCGGTTCTTCCGGGTCGGGGGCGGGGAGGCCGCCGCGGCGCGCGGACGCCTCAGCGGACCAGAGCAGCATATGACAACCGTTTTCATTATTGATCCCCCGTGCCCCGCCCAACAGGGACGAAGCGGGACGCGGGGGCGCGCCGGGCCGCCGCACTGGGGGGCGCGGAAGTCCGGCGTGGAAGGGGATACCCGGTTTGTCCCAGGGGTCTCGGCCGCCGGGGTCATGTGCGGCCCGGGCCCGCACGAGAGGCCCACGCCACGCGGGCAAGTGAGGCCCGACACTCCCCGTGCGTCTCGCCGACCCCGCCCGGCGGTCGGCTGCCCGGGAGGCCGTCCTCCGCCGCCGACCGGATCGGACGCCCCGACGACCGCGGGGACCGCGCCCGTCCGCGCATTCGGGCAAGGGCGGAACCGCTCGATTTCCCCGCCACCGCGCACCCGCTCATGGAAATGGCCGGTACCGGCCATGACCCCGCGCCATTCAGTGAACCCGGAAAACCTCTGAACAGCACTTTCAATCCGATCCGGAAACCACTCCTGGGAACGGCCTTCCCTTGGCGCCACCCCGGAGTCCCCTGCTAATCTCACGGTGTTCTCCACAAGCCCCAGGCCCCGTCGAGCTGGAAACCCATGCCAGAAGAACCCGCCAGGAGAAAAGGCGGAGTCACACGGGACTTCCTGTCGCGTGGCACGAAGATGGCCCTGGCCATATTCCTCCCCGGAGCCAGGGTCCTGGTCTTCTTCTCCGCTCTGAGCGCGTACGGCCCCGAAATCCCGGCGTCCTACGGGAGCACGCTCCCCCTTCTGCTGGTGGTCATGTCCCCGGGCACGGCCTACCAGATCCTCGTGGTCGCCCGCCTGCGCGGGGAAACGCTCCTGCGGGACACGGAGAAACCGGCCGCCCTCGCCGCCGTGGTGCTGGCCGGCTCCGTGTTCCTGTCCGCGGCCGCCCTGGTGGCGGGCGGCGGCGTCCTCTTCTTCCAGCACTCACCCGCCCTGTTCGCCGCCTACTACCTCGCCTGCCTTCCGTCCGTGTTCATCGCTCCCCTGATGTACGCCGCCGGGGGGATCCTGGTGGTCACCGGCCAGGAGGGCGTGCGCCTGCGCACGAGCGTGGAGAACTTCGCCGGTTACGCGGTACTCGCCGCCGCCGTGTTCCTGTGGCAGCCGCCGCCGGTGGTCGCGCTGGTGGTGATCGGCGCGGGCTGCTCCCTGATCGACCTCGCGACGCTCGTCCGCACCGTGCTGCGCACTGAGCCACGGGCGAGGACCGCCGCCGTCAGAGCGGTGCGCACCGGCGCCCGGAGGATGTTCTCGGCGCACGTGATGCGCTCCGTTCCGGGCTCCTTCTCGGGGTCGTTCGACGTCCTCGTGCTGGTGGTGACCTTCGCTCTGGTCGCGCAGATCGCCACCTCCCTGCCGGTGGCCCAGGCCGCCGCCACCGTCGCCTTCATCACGGTCGTCCGCACACTGGTGGTACCGCTCAAGCCCTACGGCATGGTGGCGGGCCGACTCCTGCGCGCTTCCGAAGGCGTTCCCGGGGACCCCACGCGCCGGCTGCGCCTGTTCACCGCGTCCATGGCTCTTGTGCTGTGGCCGGTCGCGCTGCCGTTCCTGGCCGCTCCCGGCCCGATCGCCGGACTGCTGGGCCTGGAACAGGAGCCCCTGGTGCTCTGGGGTGTGCGGCTGGTGGGCGTCCAACTGCTGCTGGAACCCTGGGCGGGTTTCCTGTCGTCGGTGCTCAAGGTCGTCATCGCGCCCCACGCCACCGTGCGCGGCCTCGTCGTCCTGCTGTGGTGCACCGCTCTGCCGGTGATCGCGCTGTTGGCCCTGGCCGGACTCTTGAACCTGCTGTCCCTGTGGCTGGTCCTGGTCACGGCCCGCGCCGGATTCGCCCTGTACACGGCGTACACGGCCAGGCGTTTCGTGTTACGGACGGAGGCAGCGCGTTGACGGGACCGGCCTGACCGTCCCCCCGCTTCTCGAACCCTCCGGTGCCCGGAGCGGGCCGGGCCTGGGCGCGCCGCACCCTGGCGGACCGGAGCGCGCGGGCGGTGGTGGGCCCGCCCGGGAACCCGGCCGCCCCCTCGGGACGGCCCCGGAACCGGACCTTCCGTCCGGCACCGGTGCGTGCCCGGTGGTTCTCGGCCTGACTACGCGCTTCCGGTCCGGCGGCTAGGGCACGGTGAGGCCCTCGGGGTCCAGCTTCCGGTGCTCGGGGTCCAGCGCCAGCATCCGGTCGGCGCGGGCGGCGACGTCGCGGTCGTGGGTGACCAGGAGCACGGCCAGCCCGTGTTCCTCGCGCAGGGAGTCCAGCAGCTCCAGGACCGTGCGGGCGCTGGCCGCGTCCAGGGCCGAGGTGACCTCGTCGGCCAGCAGGAGGCCGGGGCGCGCGGCCAGGGCGCGGGCGATGGCCACCCGCTGGCGCTGGCCGCCGGAGAGCCGCCCGGGGTGGGCGTCGGCGACGCTTCCCGGCAGGCCGACCCGCGCGAGGAGGTCGGGGACGCGGGCGCGGGCCTCCGCGCGCGAGAGCCCCAGGAGCACGCGGGCGGGGCGGGCCAGCGCCGTGCCCACGCGGTGGGCGGGGTTGAGCGCCCCCACGGGGTCCTGTCCGACGAACTGGACCGCTCGCAGGAGGGGTCGGTCCCGGTCGCGCAGGCGCGGCGGCAGCGGAGCGCCGTTCAGGGCCATGCTCCCCGAGGCGGGCGGATGCAGTCCGGCGACGGCGCGCAGCAGCGTGGACTTGCCGCTTCCGGAAGGGCCCAGGACCGCGACGCACTCGCCGCGTCGCACCGACAGGTCCGCCGCGGCGATCAGCTCCCGTCCGCCGGGAGCGGTCACGCGCACGCCCCGGAGCCCGAGCACCTCGGCGCCGCCGGAGGGGATGGCGCGCTCCGCGTCCGCTCCCCGCGCGTCGGAGAAGCTCCCCAGCACGAGGCGGTCGTCGGCCACGCGGTCCGCGAAGGCGCGGTCGTGCGTGACGACGACCGTGACCCGGCCGGGCCTCCCTCGCCGCCGCTCCAGTACCCGCACCACCAGTTCCACCGTGGCGGGGTCGAGGCCGCTGGTGGGTTCGTCCAGCACCAGCACGCGGGGGTCGCCCACGAGCGCCCTGGCCAGCGCCACGCGCTGGGCCTGCCCGCCGGAGAGCTCGTGCGGGCGGCGGCGTCCCACGGCGTCGGGGTCCAGGCCCAGATCCGCGAGCACGCCGCGCACGGCCCGCCGCGCGTCCCGGCCTCCGGGACGCGGCGGCACCCCCGCCGCTGGACTGGAGAACGGACCTCCCTCCACCACCGGTCCGGAGCGCGGCAGCCCCTCCGCCACCAGCGCGAACACCGTGCGCAGGGGGTGCAGGTCCGAGGCCGGGTCCTGGCCGAGGATTCCGGCGTGGGCCAGCCGCCAGCGACGCGCCGCACGTCCGGCGGGGATCGGCGTCCCGTGCCAGCGCACCTCCCCGGCCTCGCGCACCAGCCCGGGCGGCAGGGCGTCCAGGGCGGCCAGCACGGCACTCGTCTTTCCGCCGCCGGACCCGCCCATGACCGCCAGGACCCGCCCGTCCGGCACCCGCAGGTCCACCGGGCCGACCACGGTCCGGCCCTCCAGGTTCCGCACGCGGATCCCCAGCGCGCTCAGCCCCGCGTCCTCAACCACCGAACCCACCGGATCCACTGTCACCGAGAGCCTCCTTCCTCCTTCTCGCGAAACCCCTCCGCCGGGGCCGGACGCCGTCGCGGCGCGGGGAGAACTGGGCGGCCAGGGCGAGGACGACCGTGGTCGCGCCCAGGGCGGCGGCCGGTGCGGCCACGGCCCAGGGGTTCATCGCCGCGCCGGCCATGTTCTCGCGCAGCATCAGCGCCCAGTCGGGCGCCGGAGGGGAGGCGCCGAAGCCCAGGACGCCCAGCGCCGAGGCGACCTGGAGGGCCACCACCAGACGCAGGCCCAGGTCGGCGGCGACCAGCCCGCGCACGGCGGGCAGGACCTCCCGGAACAGGATCGACGCCGGGCGCTCGCCCCGGCACCGGGCGGCCTCCACGTACCCCGACGCGCGCACCGAGCGGACGGCGTCGCGGACCACCCGCAGGGTGAGCGGCGCCCCGCCGCACACCGTGGCCACCACGACGGCCGCCCGGCCGGGCAGCGCGACCGCCGCGACCAGGGCCAGCAGCAGCGAGGGGAC
>NZ_QPFC01001058.1:0-7818 GCF_003427465.1 Nocardiopsis sp. TNDT3
CCCCGGACGTCCGAACAGGGGCCGCGCCCGCCGCCCGCCTCCGGAGGACAAGCCGCGGGGCGCCTCCCCGTCCCGGTCGGCGCCCCGCGTTTCCCGCGTCCCCAGCGGGTCCCTGTGTTTTCCGTTGTGGCTCTCGCGGCCCCCGCCTCACGGGGGCGTGTCCGTCACTCCAAGGTGTCGGAGCGGCTCTTCCCGGCAGGCCGCTCGCGCCGGTGCCGGGCGAGCGCTCGGGCCGCCCCGGCCGCGCCCAGGCCCGCCAACAGCACCGGCAGCACCCACAGGACGTTGAACTCCCAGTCGCCCGTGCCGCGCATGACGAACCCGACCGCCAGGCCGAGGAACAGCAGACCCGCGACCAGCGAGCCCCAGTCAGTCCTACGCTCCGCCACGCTTCACCTCCACGACCCCGACCAGTGAGTCGGTGCGCACGTTGATCCGCGGGGCCCCGGCCCCGTCGCCGCCCCGCGCCTGCCCGTCCCGGGCCCCGGCGTCCGCCGAGGCCCCGTGGACCTCCTCGTGGTCCAGGGAGACCCCGAACATGTCGTCCCGCCCGTCCTCGGCGAAGTCCACGCCCCCCAGACCGATCTTCGAGTGCACCGCGACCTCCGCGTCCTCGGGCAGGACCAGCTCCACGCGGCCCGCCCCCATCCACAGCGACACGTCGACGGCCTCGCCGGGCTCCAGGTCCTCCAGCCCGGTCAGGTCCAGGGTCCCCGAGCCCACGGTGAGCCGGTGGTCGCCGGACTCGGCCGCGGCCACCGTGGTCGGCCGCCACGTCTCGTCGCCGATCCGCACCCGGGTCAGGTCGGTCACCGACGCCAGCACCAGCAGCAGAACGGCCGCCGCGCCCATCGGCAGCAGCCCCCGCGGGTTGCCCGCCCAGACGCCGACCAGCGCGTACACGCCGACCACCGCCAGGGCCCCGGCCAGGAAGAACACCCCGGTCTCCGGCCCGAACAGCAGGTCGGCCGTCCGCCCGCTCCACAGCGAGGACGACCAGCCGAACTCCAGCACCGACACCACGACCGCCCCGGCCACGACCGTCCACAGGGCCATGGAGGCCAGCGGCAGGCACCTGCCCCCAGGGGCGCGGCCCTCGTCCTCCGCCCCCCGCGCGCCGGGCTCGCCCGACCCGCCGGAACGCCCCTCCTCCTCGTCCTCGTCCCCTCCGGCGTCCCGCGCGGCGCTGCGCTCCGACACCACCGCCAGGTCCACCGGCCCGTGCGGCGCGGACGCCCACGGCTGGGCCGGGTTGTAGTAGGTCGCGGTCGGCTCCGGGGACGGCGTCGCGGGCGGCGGATCCGTGGCCCGCAGGTCCTCGCGCAGCTCGGTGAACGCCGTCCGAAGGTCCACGCCCCGGTTGCGCGCGGCCAGGAGACCCAACACCAGGGGCACCGCCAGCACCAGCGTCGACCACCCCAACCCGCCGACCAGGCTGAACGTCGTCGCGACCGCCAACCCCACCGCGAGCAGCTTGGGCACCGTCCGCGGCGGGATGCTGCGGTTGAGCATCTGCTCGAACGTCGCCGGAACACCCTGGGCGTCGCGCATGAGCATCCACGCGGCGATGTAGAGCAGCAGGCCCGTCGCCCCGGCGAACGAGGTCAGCACGAAGGCCGCACGCCACACCACCGGATCCACCCCGGTGTACCGGCCAAGGCCCGCGCACACACCGGCCAGGACCCGCTCCTCGTCCCCCTTGCGCAGCTCACGCGGGGAGGCCCCGGCGCCCGCCTCCGCCGTACCGGAAGCGGACGCGGCCGGGGCGCCCTCCGGTACCGGGTCGTCAGTCATGGTCACTCACCGCGCTCTCCTCACCCACCCATGGTCACCCGTCGCCGCCCACCAGCACATCCGGGACGACCCTGAACCCACCCTGACGGGGGCCCGGCCAGGACCAGGGGCGCGCCCCCGATGCCCGGTCCGCACCGGAGGGGGCATCCTGGACAGCACAGGACCCACGAACGCGGCGGGCGCGTACATCCTCCCCGCCGCACGGACGAAAGCGGTGATCGGGCGGTGGCAGCAACGGCCGCGGACACCCCGCGGCTCACCCGCGCGGTCAGGGGCAGGCTCCTCGGCGGCGTCGCCGCCGGGCTCGCACGCCACCTGGGCCTGGACCCGGTGGTGGTCCGCCTCGCCTTCATGGCGCTGTCCGTGGGCGGCATCGGCATCGCCGTCTACGCCGCCCTGTACTTCTTCGTGCCCAGCGACTCCTCGGAGGAGGAGGCCGCCGAGCCCGAGAGCCGACGCAAGGGCCGCGACCTCTCCCAGCTCATCGCCTACGTCGGACTCGCCGCCGGACTCGGCCTGCTCTTCCTGCTCTTCGGCGGCGTCTTCGACCCGCTGCTGTGGTTCGTGGTCTTCGGCACCCTCGGCGGCATCATCCTCTGGCAGCAGGCCAACCCGTCCCAGCGCGACCAGTGGATGACCAGCACCGTCAGCCGCTCCTCACCCAAGGGCATCATGCGCGCGGGCGCGGGCGTGCTGCTCGTCGTCGTCGGCGCTATCGGCTTCCTCGTCTTCCAGGAACAGCTCCAGAACGCCCGCGCCGGCCTGACCTTCGCCTTCACCGTGCTCGCGGGCATCGCGCTCATCGTGGCCCCCTGGATCATCGGGCTGATCCGCGAACGCGACCAGGAGCGCCGCGAGCGCATCCGCAACGCCGAGCGCGCCGAACTCGCCGCCCACATCCACGACTCCGTCCTGCACACCCTGACCCTCATCCAGCGCCGGGCCGAGGACCCCCGCGAGGTGCAGCGCCTCGCCCGCGTCCAGGAGCGCGCCCTGCGCAGCTGGCTCTACCAGCGGCCCGCCGACGCCGACACCACCGTCTCGCCCGCGCTCGAACGCGTCGCCGCCGAGGTCGAGGAGGAGCACGGGGTCCCCATCGAAGTGGTGTGCGTGGGCGACTGCCCCATGGACGACGCGCTGGCCGCCATGCTCCGCGCCGCCCGCGAGGCCATGGTCAACGCCTCCAAGTACGCCGGGACGGACAGCATCTCGGTGTTCGGCGAGGTCGACCAGGAGGAGGTGCTGGTGTTCGTCCGCGACCGCGGCGCCGGATTCGACATGGACGCCGTCCCCGAGGACCGCATGGGCGTGCGCGGCTCCATCCTGGGCCGGATGGACCGCCACGGCGGCTCCGCGCGCATCCGCACCGGCCCCGGCGAGGGCACCGAGGTGCAGCTGCGCATGCCGCGCGTCCCCGACCTGTTGTGACCCCCGGACCGGGAGCCCGGCGCGGGTGGTCCCGATCGCCGGCCCCGCCGCCGGAGGGACCGCCGAGACGACCGCCGCCGGGATCGGAGGGCGGCCGGAAGCGGACAGCCCCCGACGCCGGTGTCCCCGTCCGCCCCGACGTGGGTAGAGTCCACGGTGTGGCAGACGAGAACACGACCTTCAGTAGCGGAGACGCGGTCCCCCGCGTCGTGATCGTGGACGACCACCGGCTGTTCCGCAGCGGTGTGCGCGGTGAGCTCGGCGACGCCGTGAACGTGGTCGGCGAGGCCGGCGACGTCGACAGCGCCGTCCACGTCATCGGGGAGAAGCAGCCCGACCTCGTCCTGCTGGACGTCCACCTGCCCGGGGGCGGCGGCGTGGAGGTGCTGCGCCGCGTGCTGGCCCAGCACCCCCAGATCCGCTTCCTGGCCCTGTCGGTCTCCGACGCCGCCGAGGACGTCATCGGCGTGGTGCGCGGCGGCGCCCGCGGCTACGTCACCAAGACCATCTCCGGCAGGGAGTTGGCCGACGCCATCGTGCGCGTGGCCGACGGCGACGCGGTCTTCTCCCCGCGCCTGGCCGGGTTCGTGCTGGACGCCTTCTCCGCGACCGACGCCCCGCCGGTGGACCCCGAGCTGGACCGGCTCACCCAGCGCGAGCGCGAGGTCCTGCGCCACATCGCGCGCGGCTACGCCTACAAGGAGGTGGCCAAGGAGCTGTTCATCTCCGTCAAGACCGTGGAGACGCACGTGTCGTCGGTGCTGCGCAAGCTCCAGCTGTCCAACCGCCACGAGCTGAGCCGCTGGGCCACCGCCCGCAGGCTGGTCTGAGCCCGGCGCGGGACGCCGCGGCCCCCCGGGCGCGGCCCGTCCGGGGCGGGTAGCCGGGGACCGGCGGGCGCGGACCGCGGGGCACGGCGAAGCAGGGGCTCCGGGGACCCCCCTTATCCATGGGACCACCGTCCGGGGGCGCGCCGCCACCCCCTCCCGCGACCTGTGGACAACCCCGGCCGCTCAGCGCAGCGAGTCGAGCATCCGCCCCAGGAACTCGGCCTCGGCCACGCCCGTGACCACCCGCGCGGGGCGGCGCTCGTCGTCCCGCGGGCGCGGGCGCAGGTCCGCCACGGTCATCCCCCGCGTCAGCGTTCCCGTCAGCTCCACCTGCACCGGGGCCTCGAAGGACTCCGTCACCAGGTGCGGGTCCACCAGCACCGCCGCGGCCAGCGGGTCGTGCATCGCGCACTGGCGGACCCCGAAGATCCCCGAGTAGAAGTCGGCGTAGAAGTCCAGGAACGCCGACGTGCGCTCGGCGCGCTCGCCCGCGACCGTCGCCAGCTCCGCCAGCCACTCGGTGGTGGCCACCGTCTTCATGGTGATGTCCAGCGCCACCAGGTCCAGGTCGAACCCGGCCGCGAACACCGCCTCCGCCGCCTCGGGGTCGTTGCTGATGTTGGCCTCGGCGTGTGAGGACACGTTGCCCGCCACGCGCACCGCACCGCCCATCACCACCAGGCGCCGCACCAGCCTCGGCAGCTCCGGCTCCAGGGCCAGCGCGATCGCCAGGTTCGTCAGCGGCCCCACGGCCAGCACGTCGATCTCGCCCGGGTTCTCCCGGCCCAGGCGCACCAGCAGCCCGGCCGCCGTCTCCGACACCGGCCGACCCGCGGGCTCGGGCAGCTCCACGTCCCCCAGCCCGTTGCCTCCGTGCACGTGCGCGGCCAGCTTCGGCGGCTGCACCAGCGGACGCGCGGCGCCCACCGCCACCGGGACGTCCGGGCGGCCGTACAGCTCCAGCAGCCGCAGCGCGTTGTCGGCCGTGACGTCCACGCTGTTGTTGCCGAAGACCGCCCCGACGCCGACGATCTCCACCTCGGGCCGAGCGGCCAGGTAGGCGAGCGCGACGGCGTCGTCGATCCCCGGGTCGCAGTCGACGAACACACGCATGCTCAAGGAAACTCCCTCTCAGAACACGAGGGCCCCCGACCGGAGGCCCCTACCGAAACAGGGTAAGACGCCGGTCAGGGAGCTTTTGCCCGACAAAACGGGCCTGTGGGGGGCTGTCCCTGCGCACGGGGGCGGCAGCGTCACCGGACGGCCGTAACCTGGATGCCGTGTCCTCCCAAGAACAGCTTCTCGAAGGTCTGAACGGTCCCCAGCGCGACGCCGTCACCCACAGCGGCTCCCCGCTCCTGATCGTGGCGGGTGCCGGGTCCGGCAAGACCCGGGTCCTCACCCACCGCATCGCCCACCTCATGGCCGCGCGCGGTGTCCGCCCGGGTGAGATCCTCGCCATCACCTTCACCAACAAGGCCGCCGCCGAGATGCGCGAGCGCATCCAGGCGCTGCTGGGCGTGCGCGCCGCCAACAGCATGTGGACCATGACCTTCCACTCCGCGTGCGTGCGCATCCTGCGCAGGGAGGCAGCCAGGCTCGGCTACCCGAGCAGCTTCACCATCTACGACTCCGCCGACTCCGCGCGCCTGATGCAGCTGGTGTGCAAGGAGATGGACCTGGACCCCAAGCGGTTCCCGCCCAAGTCCTTCTCCGCCCAGGTCTCCAACCTCAAGAACGAGCTGGTCGACTACGACACGTTCGCCGGACAGGCCCAGACCGAGCAGGAGAAGAAGCTCGCCGAGGCCTACCAGCTCTACCAGCGCCGCCTGCACGAGGCGGGCGCGATGGACTTCGACGACCTGATCATGGTCACCGTCAACCTGTTCCAGATGTTCCCGGACGTCGCCGAGTACTACCGGCGCCGCTTCCGGCACGTCATGGTCGACGAGTACCAGGACACCAACCACGCCCAGTACGTGTTCATCCGCGAACTGGTCGGCGTGGCCGAGGGCTCCGACACCAGCGTGGTGCCGCCCGCTGAGCTGTGCGTGGTCGGCGACGCCGACCAGTCCATCTACGCGTTCCGCGGCGCCACCATCCGCAACATCCTGGAGTTCGAGCGCGACTTCCCCGACGCGCGCACCATCCTCCTGGAGCAGAACTACCGCTCCACCCAGACCATCCTGTCTGCGGCCAACGCGGTCATCGACCGCAACGAGGGCCGCCCGGCCAAGAACCTGTGGTCGGAGCAGGGCGACGGACCGGCCATCGTCGGCTACGTCGCCGACAACGAGCACGACGAGGCCGCCTTCGTGGTCGGCGAGATCGACAAGCTCACCGACGACGGAACCCTCACCCCGAGCCAGGTCGCGGTGTTCTACCGGACCAACGCCCAGTCCCGCGTGTTCGAGGACGTGTTCATCCGCACCGGGCTGCCCTACAAGATCGTCGGCGGCGTGCGCTTCTACGAGCGCAAGGAGATCCGCGACGTCCTCGCCTACCTGCGGGTCCTGGCCAATCCCGAGGACACCGTCAGCCTGCGGCGCATCCTCAACGTGCCCAAGCGGGGGATCGGCGCCCGCGCGGAGGAGTCGATCGAGCTGTTCGCCGCCCGCGAGCGCATCTCCTTCTCCCGGGCGCTGCGCCGGGTGGAGGAGATCCCCGGGATGGCCGCCCGCTCGGTCAAGGCGGTGCTCAACTTCACCGCCCTGCTGGAGGAGCTGGAGCAGACCGTGCCCGAGGGCACGCCCGCGGAGATCGTCGAGGCGGTGCTGAGCAAGACCGGGTACCTGTCCGAACTGGCCGAGTCCAAGGACCTCCAGGACGAGAGCCGGGTGGAGAACCTGGAGGAGTTCGTCGACGTCGCCCGCGAGTTCGAGCACACCTTCGCCGCCCTCCTGGAGGAGGAGCCCACGGAGGACGGGGAGGAGGCCGCCGGGGCCGTCGATCCGGGGGCGCCGACCCTGGTCGACTTCCTGGAGCGGATCTCCCTGGTCGCCGACACCGACCAGATCCCCGACGAGGACGACGAGGGCGGCGTGGTCACGCTGATGACCCTGCACGCGGCCAAGGGGCTGGAGTTCCCCGCGGTCTTCCTCACCGGGATGGAGGACGGGGTGTTCCCGCACACCCGCACGCTCGGCGACAAGACGCAGCTGGAGGAGGAGCGCCGTCTGGCCTACGTGGGCCTGACCCGCGCGCAGCGCCTGCTGTACGTCAGCCGCGCCGCCGTGCGCAGCGCCTGGGGGACCCCCTCCTACAACCCCGCCTCCCGCTTCCTGGACGAGATCCCCTCGTCCCTGGTCGACTGGCGCCGCGCCGAGTCCACCCTGGCCGCCCCGCCCAGCCGCAGCATCGGCGGCCGGGGCTCCGGGGGCTTCGGCGGCGGGGGCGGTTTCAGCGGCACCTTCGGCGGCGGCTCACGGTCGCGCGGGGGAGCGAAGGCGGCCAAGGAGGCGCCCGCGCTCAGTGTGGGGGACCTGGTCAACCACGACTCCTTCGGCATGGGCCGGGTGCAGCTGGTGGAGGGGACCGGGGACAGGACCAAGGCCCGCATCGACTTCGGCGCGGACATCGGCGAGAAGGACTTCCTGGTCAAGTACGCGCCGATCGAGAAGCTCTGAGGCCGGGATCCGGCGAACGTGTCCCGAGCACTCCGGGCCGGGGGTAGAGTTGGGGAAGACCGAGCGAGACGGACGCGGTTCCCGCGGCCGGGCCGGTCGACCCCTTCCTCCGAATCACCGTTCCGAGCACTGCTTCGGTG
>NZ_QPFC01001059.1:0-1823 GCF_003427465.1 Nocardiopsis sp. TNDT3
CGCTGGTAGCGGGCCCGCCGGTCGGGGTCGGTGGTGATCTCCTCCCAGGCCGCCACCGGGTCGCCCAGACGGGCGCGCGCCTCGCGGTACATCCGCACGAGAACGCCGCGCGCGTAGGGATAGCGGACACGGGTGGGCGAATAGGTGTACCAGGAGAAGGCGGCGCCGCGCGGACATCCGCGCGGTTCGTATTCGGGGCGGTCCGGGCCGACCGATGGATAGTCGGTGGCCTGCGTTTCCCAGGTGATGATTCCGTCCTTGACGTAGACGTCCCAGGAACACGAGCCCGTGCAGTTCACGCCGTGCGTGGAACGGACCACGCGGTCGTGGCTCCACCGGTCGCGGTAGAAGGAGTCGCCCTGGCGGCCACCCTTCCTGACCTGGGCGCGGTCGCCGTCCAGCGGCTCGGAGCGGGTGAGGTGGTTGCCCAGCGCCAGAAGGGCGTTCCCCGCGCCGCCTTTTTTGCTTTCCGCCGCCATACGGACAACACCCCATTTACCGTTCCTTGGCCCCCAGCGGGGACGCCGGGCCAGAACCCACTGCATTCCGCCAACAAATATGCCTTCTCCGGCGTGAAAAAGGCGCATCCCACACCGGATCGGGTGACAATCGCCTGGAACGGCGGAGGAAGGAATGCGCATATGCGTACGGAATCGGGAAAAAGGGTGTCGCGCCGCGGCACGGCCGGCGGCAACCTCGCGTTGGCCACGGCGGCGTTCACGCTCACCTTCTGGGCGTGGAACCTCATCGGCCCCCTGTCGCGCACCTACACCGAGAACCTGGGGCTGACACCCACGCAGACCTCGATCCTGGTGGCCTTCCCGGTGCTGGTGGGGGCGTTGGGGCGCATCCCCGTGGGCGCGCTGACCGACCGCTACGGCGGGCGGCTGATGTTCACGGCCCTGTGCTTCGCGAGCATCGTGCCGACGTTCCTGGTGGGGGTCTCGGGCGACTCCTACGGGATGCTGCTGCTGTGGGGATTCGTCCTCGGCGTCGCCGGGACGTCGTTCGCGGTCGGCATCCCGTTCGTGAACGCGTGGTACCCGGCGAACCGGCGCGGGTTCGCGACGGGCGTGTTCGGCGCGGGGATGGGCGGCACCGCCCTGTCGTCCTTCCTCACCCCCCGGCTGGTGGGCGCGGTGGGGCTGTTCACCACCCACCTGCTGCTGTGCGCGGCGCTGGCGGTCATGGGCGTGGTGATGTGGCTGATGTGCCGGGACTCGCCGGACTGGCGGCCGCGCACGGAGCCCGCGCTGCCGCGCATGGGGGAGGCCGTGCGGCTGCGGGCGACCTGGCAGGCGTCGCTGCTGTACGCGGTCGCCTTCGGCGGTTTCGTGGCCTTCTCGACCTACCTGCCGACGCTGCTGACGCTGGCCTACGACTACGCGCAGACCGCCGCGGGTCTGCGCACCGCCGGGTTCGCGGTGGCGGCCGTGGCGGCCCGGCCGGTCGGCGGCGTCCTGTCGGACCGGATCGGCCCGGTGCGGGTGTGCCTGATCTCGTTCCTCGGCACCTGCGTGTTCGCGGTCGTGCTGGCCCTGCACCCGCCCGCGGAGTTCCCGGCCGGTGCCGCGTTCGTGCTGATCGCGCTGTCGCTGGGTTTGGGCACCGGTGCCGTGTTCGCGCTGGTGGCCAAGCTGGTGGAGCCGTCGAGGGTGGGCACGGTCACGGGCCTGGTCGGTGCGGCCGGCGGGCTGGGCGGCTACTTCCCGCCGCTGCTCATGGGGGCGGTGTACCAGGCGACCGGGGCCTACACGCTGGGCTTCGTACTGTTGGCGGCGGTCGCCCTGGCGGTGGCCCTGTACACCTGGCGGGCCTTCGCC
>NZ_QPFC01001060.1:0-4970 GCF_003427465.1 Nocardiopsis sp. TNDT3
GCTCGTTCGTGGAGCGGTTCTGCCCGCTCGACGACGGCCGGGCCGCGGCCCGCGTCGTGGACCGGGTCTTCGGCCGGGAGTGATCCGGGGCCCGTGTCCCGGGGGCCGCGCGCCCCCGGGACGAGGGCCGCCCGGAGCGGGATCCGCGCCTGTGGACAACCGTCCGGGGGCCTCCCGGGTGGGCCACAATGGGACCGTGATCGTCATCACCCGCTACTCCGTGCCCGAGGCCGACACCGCGGCCTTCCAGACCGACGCCGCCACCGCGATCGAGGTGCTCTCCCGCCGCCCCGGCTTCCGAGGCCACCGGGTGGGCCGCGCCGCGGACGACCCCTGCCTGTGGACCGTGGTCACCGAGTGGGACGGCGCCGGCTTCTACCGCAGGGCCCTGTCCGACTTCGACGTCAAGGTCAACGCCGTGCCGCTGCTCTCGCGCGCCATCGACGAACCCACCGCGTTCGAGATCGTGACCGGGGGTGGGGCCCCGACCTGAGACCCGTCCGGGCGGCTTCCGCACGCTTGGGTACGGTTCCCGCACCTCCAGGGATGGTTTCCGCACCCCTGAAGAGGGTTGCCGCACCCTCGAAACGTGCGTGCGGGCACCCCTGGTTGCTCTAGCCTGGGTGGACGCGGTCGTCGCTGTTGCCGCTCCCTGGTTTCGGCGGCGCCGCATTTCCACACCAACCGATGTATCGCGCACGCGATCCACCGACACCCAGCCGGATGGAGAGTTCCCCATGGCCGCCAAGTCAGAGGCAATGGACGCACTGGTCAACCTCGCCAAGCGCCGAGGTCTGGTCTACCCCTCCAGCGAGATCTACGGGGGTCTGCGAGCCGCCTGGGACTACGGCCCCCTCGGCGTCGAGCTCAAGAACAACGTCAAGCGCCAGTGGTGGCGCTCCATGGTGCAGGAGCGCGACGACATCGTCGGCCTGGACTCCAGCGTCATCCTGGCCCGCGAGGTCTGGGAGGCCTCCGGCCACGTGACGGCCTTCGTCGACCCGCTCACCGAGTGCCAGTCCTGCCACAAGCGCTTCCGGGCGGACCACCTCGTCGAGGCCTACGAGGAGAAGCACGGCCACGAGCCCGCCGAGGGCCTGGCCGCCATCGCCTGCCCCAACTGCGGCGCCAAGGACTCCTTCACCGAGCCGCGCATGTTCAACGGCCTGCTGCGCACCTACCTGGGCCCGGTCCAGGACGAGAAGGGCCTGGCCTACCTGCGCCCGGAGACCGCCCAGGGCATCTTCATCAACTACAAGAACGTCGAGCAGAGCGCCCGCCGCAAGGTTCCCTTCGGCATCGGCCAGATCGGCAAGTCGTTCCGCAACGAGATCACCCCGGGCAACTTCATCTTCCGGACCCGCGAGTTCGAGCAGATGGAGATGGAGTTCTTCGTCAAGCCCGGCAGCGACGAGGAGTGGCACCAGCACTGGATCGACATCCGCCACCAGTGGTACGTCGACCTGGGCATCGCCAAGGACAACCTGCGCCTGTACGAGCACCCGCAGGAGAAGCTGTCCCACTACTCCAAGCGCACCGTCGACATCGAGTACCGCTTCAACTTCCAGGGCTCCGAGTGGGGGGAGCTGGAGGGCATCGCCAACCGCACCGACTACGACCTGCGGACGCACTCCGAGGCCTCGGGCGTGGACCTGTCCTACTTCGACCAGGAGAGCAACGAGCGCTACATCCCCTACGTCATCGAGCCCGCGGCCGGTGTCGACCGGGCGGTGCTCACGTTCATGCTGGACGCCTACAACGTGGACGAGGCGCCCAACGCCAAGGGCAAGCTGGAGAAGCGCGCCGTTATGCGCCTGGACCCGCGCCTGGCCCCGGTCAAGGCCGCGGTGCTGCCGCTGTCGCGCAACGCCGACCTCTCGCCCAAGGCCCGCGACCTGGCCGCCAGGCTGCGCAAGCGCTGGAACGTGGAGTTCGACGACGCCGGGGCGATCGGCCGCCGCTACCGCCGCCAGGACGAGATCGGCACCCCGTTCTGCGTGACGGTGGACTTCGACACCCTGGAGGACGACGCGGTGACCGTGCGCGAGCGCGACACCATGTCCCAGGAGCGCGTGTCCCTGGACCGTGTGGAGACCTACCTGTTCGAGCGCCTGCCCGGCTGCTAGCCATCGGCGCGGCGAGGGCCGTCCGTCCCCGACCGGGGCGGGCGGCCCTCGTGCTTTCGCGGAGCCCGGACCCTCCGGCGGGGGCTGTCCGGAGCGCGGAACCGGTCGGGTGGAAAGCTCGGTGCCATGGGAAAGATCCACGACTCCATCGGTGACCGGCTCGCGCGCTTCCTCCTCGCCCAACCGGTCTTCTTCGTGGGGACCGCACCGCTCGCCGGGGACGGCCACGTCAACGTCTCACCCAAGGGGATGAGCGGGACGTTCGCTGTGCTCGGCGAGCACCGGGTGGCCTACTTCGACTACACCGGTTCCGGTGTCGAGACCATCGCCCACCTGCGAGAGAACGGCCGGATCGTGCTGATGTTCTGCGCCTTCGACGGGCCGCCGAACATCGTCCGCCTCCACGGCACCGGCCGGGCCGTGCTCCCCGAGGAACCGGGGTTCGATGAGCTGCGTGCCCACTTCCCCAAGGAACGCACCCTGGGCCAGCGCGCGGTCATCGTGGTCGACGTCCGGCGTATCTCCGACTCCTGCGGGTTCTCCGTGCCGCTGATGGACCTGCGCGGCGACCGGGACCTGCTGGACCGCTACCACGAACGCCGCGATCCCGCCTACTTCGACGACCATCGGCTCACCCGCAACTCCGCCAGCGTCGACGGACTGCCGGGCCTTCCGCCGACCGCCTGAGGGGTGGGCTCGGGGCTGAGGGCACGGCGAGACGGCCGGACCCGGGGGGATTGGATTCCGGCCGCCTCTTCGGCCCCCCGGCCGCACACGACCGCGGGAACCGGTTCTCAACCTAGCGGTAGGGGGTGCGCGTTACGCGGTCGTTTGGTGTGTCTTGTCCTGTCGTGTGAGCGAATCGTGACACCGGCGGAGATCCAACTCGATACCTCGCTCTACTATGCCTAGCTCTGCTAGGGTAAATAACCCTAGCGGAACTAGGTATAGGAAGTGCGCGTGCACATCGACAAGGACCTGGTCGCGGCG
The DNA here is from genome assembly GCF_003427465.1 of Nocardiopsis sp. TNDT3. Classification (NCBI taxonomy): domain Bacteria; kingdom Bacillati; phylum Actinomycetota; class Actinomycetes; order Streptosporangiales; family Nocardiopsidaceae; genus Nocardiopsis; species Nocardiopsis sp. TNDT3. The sequence continues at coordinate 3,117 of NZ_QPFC01001060.1, forward strand.
TCGGCCACACCGCTCGTCCTGGGCATCCTGGCCGAGGGCGAGTCCTACGGATACGCCATCGTCAAACGCGTCAAGGAGCTCTCCGACGGCCGGATGCAGTGGACGGACGGCATGCTCTACCCCCTGCTGCACCGCCTCGAACGCAACGGCTACGTCCGGGCGTCCTGGGGCGCGTCCGAGACGGGGCGCCGCCGCAAGCACTACGCCATCACGGAGGCCGGGTTGGAGACGCTGGCCGAGCGGCAGAAGCAGTGGGACGTCGTCGCCGACGCCCTCCAGCAGGTGTGGCAGGCCGCGTCGCGCCCACCGGTCCTCGGGGACGCCGCGGCGGGGGGGATCGCCTGATGAGCGGGAACACACGCGGTGACGTCCTGGAGGAGCAGATCGACCAGTGGCGCGGCTTCGTGCGCCGCCGCCGGGCCATCTCCCCCTCCGACGTCGAGGAGATGGAGGACCACCTGCGCGAACAGATCGCCGATCTGGGGGCGAGCGGCCTGGACGACGAGGAGGCCTTCCTCGTCGCGGTCAGGCGCATGGGCAACCTGGACGAGGTGTCGCGGGAGTTCGCGCGCGAGCACTCCCACCGGCTCTGGAAGCAGCTGGTCCTGGTCCCCGAGGCCGAGGACGGGGCGGGCGGCCTCGCGCGCTGGCGCGAACTCGGCGTGGTGATCGCCTTCGCGCTCGGCGCGGGGCTCGCGGTCAAGCTCCTGTTCACGGCGGTCGACGACGAGTTCGCGCAGTTGCGCAACGTCGCCTTCGTGGTGCTCCCGTTCCTGGCGGGGTGGTTCGCCTGGAAACGGCGGGTCACCTGGCGCGTGTGCGCGGCGCTGGCCGCCGTCGCGGCGGTACCGGCCCTGGCCGTGAACCTCTACCCGTTCGAGACGGCCCCCGGGCCGTTCCCGGGCCCCGGCATGACCGCCGTGCTCGCGTTCACGCACGCCCCGGTCCTGCTGTGGCTGCTCGTGGGCGTCCTGCACACGGGCGGGCAGTGGCGGTCCCACGACCGGCGCATGGACTTCGTGCGCTTCGTGGGCGAGCTGGTGATGTACCTGGCGCTGATCGTGCTGGGGTCCGCGGTCCTGGTCGGCCTCACCTTCGGGGTGCTCTCCCTGGTGGAGGTGGACCTGGAACCGTTCATGGAGGACTGGCTGCTGCCGTTCGGCGTGCCCGGCGCGCTCCTGGTGGCCGCGTGGCTGGTGGAGGCCAAGAAGAGCGTGGTGGAGAACATCGCGCCCGTCCTGACCCGGGTCTTCACGCCGCTGGCGGTCCTGATGCTGCTCGCGGACCTGGTGGCGCTCCTGGTGAACGGTCCGCTGACCACGGTGGACCGCGAACTGCTCATCATCATGGACGCCGTTCTGGTGCTGGTCCTGTTCCTGCTGCTGTACTCGGTCTCCGCCCGCGCCCCGCTGTCCCCGCCGGGTGTGTTCGACTGGCTCCAGCTCGCGCTGGTCGGGGCGGCGCTCGCGGTGGACGCCGTCGCGCTGACGGCGATGCTGACCCGTATCGCCGAGTTCGGGTTCACCGCCAACAAGACCGCCGCGCTCGGTCTCAACCTCGTGCTGCTGGTGCACCTGGCGTGGTCGGCGTGGCTGATGGCGGGTTTCGTACGGGGCACCCGCCCGTTCGCAGCGATCGAACGGTGGCAGACGGCCTACCTGCCGGTCTACGCGGTCTGGGCGGGGCTGGTCGTGCTGGTGTTCCCGCCGGTGTTCGGTTTCGCCTGATCCGGGTGGCGGTCACGCCCCCCGTGTGCCGGGCCCCTCCCCGAGGGACCCGGCACACGGGGGCGCGCGGCCTGCGGTCAATGGACCGGGAGACGCGGTGCCCGGTCTTTCAGCCCGTGGTGTGGGC
>NZ_QPFC01001061.1:0-2915 GCF_003427465.1 Nocardiopsis sp. TNDT3
GGGCTACCTGCTGCCGTTCGGGGCGATGCTGTCCCTGGTGGCCGCGACCCTGCTGGAGCGCCGCGCGCGGCCCGGGGGCTCGGTGGTGCAGGCCCTGGCGGTGCAGTGCGCGGTGAGCACGGTGCTGTTCACGGGGCTGGCCGCGGTCACCGGGACGCTGGCGCCGCCCGCCGACCCCGGGTTCTGGGCGGCGGTGGTGTGGGTGGTGGTGCTGTCCACCCTGGGCGGCTACGGCCTGTACTGGGCCGTCCTGGCCCGCTCGGGCGTGGCCCGGGTGTCGGCCCTGCTGTACCTGACCCCGCCCACCACGCTGGTGTGGTCGTGGCTGATGTTCGGCGATCCCGTGGGGCCAGCCGCCCTGGCGGGGATGGCGGTGTGCGCGGTGGCCGTGGTGCTGGTGAGCACCGGGGGAACCGGGAGCCGGGCCGCCCGGACGGACGCGAAGGCTACCGGCGCTCCCGACCGGGAACCGAAACGCACGGCCGGTTCCACCACGAGCACCCCCGACCGGCTACCGGGGCGACGGGCCGAGGCCGCCGCCGCTGCTCCCGCCCGGGCCCCGGAACGCGGCACCGGGGGCGCTACGGACGCTGCCGGGCCGGAAGCGGACCGACCCCGTCCGAGGAGACGGTGACCCCGGGCCGTCCGGCCTCCTCGACCGGTCTCCACACCTGCTCCGCGCGCAGGGGTCCGCTCCCGGCCGCGTCGGGGACCACGGCGGTGCACGCCACCTCCACCACGGCGTCGGGGTCCAGGAGGTCCACCACCCCCAGGACCGTCGTCGGCGGGTGGAAGCGGCCCATGTGCCGCCGATAGACCGCGCCCATGCTCTGGCCGTGGGCACGGTAGGCCGCCATGGACGTGGTGAAGACGCGCATGTCCACCACGTGGGCGGGCTCGGCTCCCGCAGCGCGCAGCGCCTCCACCGCGTTGGCGAGCGCGCGGTCGAACTGCTCCGCCAGGCCCTCCCCGACGATCCTGCCGTCGGGGCGGTGCGCGCGCTGCCCGCCGACGTGGACCACCCGCCCGGGGCTGACCACGAGCGCGTGGGAGGACCCCGTCGGCTCGGCGAGGGTGAGCGGGTTGACGATCTCGTGCGGTGTCCGGCCCATCGGCGGCCCCTCCTGCCCGTGTCGCGCCCGCCGACCGTCACGGACGGGCCCTTTGGGAACCCGCCGCACGTGCGGCTACGATGAGCGCATGTCGATCACTGTGCTGCTGTCCGCCCTCGCCCTCGTCGCCGTGCTGGGGGTCTTCGCCGCCATCTTCGTCGGCGGCGCCGTCTACGTCGGCCGCATGCGCCGCAACGGCACCGAGGCCGTCCTGGCCGGGGCCCGCAGGCACCGGGAGCTGCGCGGCTAGGAGGGCCCCTCCTGGCCCCGGCGGGCGGCGGGGAGGTTCAGGCGCCGTCGAAGTCGTCGGGGTCGGGGCCGAACCTGCTGTCGGTGTTGAGCCCGCTGATGCGGTCCATCTCCGCGCGGGAGAGCTCGAAGTCGAAGACCTGGAAGTTGGAGCGGATGCGCTCGGGGGTCACCGACTTGGGGATCACCACGTTGCCGAGCTGGATGTGCCAGCGCAGCAGCACCTGCGCGGGCGTGCGCCCGTGCGCCTCGGCGACCGCGACGACGGTCGGGTGGCCGAGCAGCTTGCCCTGCCCCAGGGGGCTCCACGCCTCGGTGACGATGCCGTGCTTGGCGTCGAAGGAGCGCATGTCCGCCTGGGTGAGCAGCGGGTGCAGCTCGATCTGGTTGACCATGGGCGTGATACCGCCCTCCTCCATGACCCGCTCCAGGTGCGGGCGCTGGAAGTTGGACACGCCGATGGCCCGGACGCGGCCCTCGGCGTAGAGGCGCTCCAGCGCCTTCCAGGTCGGCACGTACAGGTTCCGGCGGGGCATGGGCCAGTGCACGAGGTACAGGTCGACGGTGTCCAGGTTCAGGCGTCCCAGGCTGGCCTCGAAGGCGCGCAGGGTGGCGTCGTAGCCCTGGTCGGGGTTGGCCAGCTTGGTCGTCACGAACAGCTCGCCGCGCTCCAGGCCCGAGCGGCGCAGCGCCTCGCCCACCCCCTCCTCGTTGCCGTAGGCGGCCGCGGTGTCGATGCTGCGGTAGCCCGCCTCCAGCGCGGTGGAGACGGCCGCCACGACCTCCTCCTGGGACACCTGCCACACGCCGAAGCCCAGCTGCGGAATGCGCAGGCCATTACCCAGAGTGAGTTCTGGAACGGTCGTCTGCTGCATCTGTCTCATCCCCCGTCGGCTCCGAACGGTCTGCCTTGCTCTTCCAACATGCGGTCTTCCCCCTACCGCAGTCGCATACTGCCACGTCCGGGCGGGTCGCGGTCCCAGATGCGCCGTGGCTGTGCGGGCTTTTTACCGTTCACGCCCGGTGACAGCCGACGTGTGGGGACATCCCGGACACCGAGTTCTCCGCGCGGGCGGAGGGAGCCGCCGGTGGGAGCGGCACGGGGTTCCCCCGGTGCCGTTCTCCGCCCCGGCGGCGCCTCCCAGTCGTCACTGTGTTCTCTCCTCTCTCCCCCTACCCCGGTGGGGCCGGTCCTGCCCGCACGCTCTTCCCTCCCCTGCGCACGAGGGCTTGCCGATAGGCTTCCCTGGCCGTTCTGGAGGTGGGGCGATGGGACACGAACAGCGTGCCCGGGTCGGCGCCGAGCTGGCGCGGGAGCGGGCCGGGCTGGTCGAGCGCATCGTCGCCGAGGTGCACGCCGAGGTCCCGGCCTACCGCGCGCTGCACGGGTCCCAGCTCACCGAGGTCCGGGCGATCACCGGGTGGCTGATGGGCCGCTCACTGGAGCTGTGGGCGGCCGGGGCGACGCGGCTGCCGCCGGAGGACGTGGAGCGGCTGCGCGGCATCGGCCGGTCCCGGGCGGCCGACGGGCGTTCGATCGGCGCGGTGGTGCGC
>NZ_QPFC01001062.1:0-2656 GCF_003427465.1 Nocardiopsis sp. TNDT3
GGCCCGACGGTGTTCGCGCCCGTACCGCCGCCGAGGGGGTGCCCTGTCCGCAGGTGCCCGCCTGGGAGCGCGTCACCGGGGGAGGGCTTCCCAGGGGTGCCCGACCAGAAGCGCGTCCGGATGGAAGCGCGCCCGGCCGCGCCACCGGAGAAACGGTGACGGGGGACACGTCGCCGCCGGACGGGGGCGGACGCATGGCGGGAGCGGACTGGGGTAGGGTCGTGCCCGAAAGTAACTTGAAAAGCGAGATGCTTTAATTTCGAGCAAGCTGTCGGTGTGAGAGGGATCCCGAACGTGGACAAGGACAACGGCAGACCACCTGCCGGGCGGTCGCGCTGGTGGATCGGAGCGGCCCTGCTGGTCGCCCTGGTGTGGTTGGCGGGCGCCGGGCCCCTGGGCATGTTCCTGGGCAGGCTCGGCGAGGTGCAGACCAACGACCCGGGCGCGTTCCTGCCGGTGGGCGCCGAGTCCACCGAGGTCAGTGAGATCGCCGAGGAGTTCGACCGCGAGGAGGCGGTCCCGGCCGTCGTCGTGTACTCGCGCGAGGACGCCGGGGACGGCGGGGGCGGGGCGCTCGGAGAGGACGAACTCGCCGACGTCGCCGCGGTCGCCGAGCGCGTGGGTGAGGAGTCCTGGGTCTCCGGAGCCGTCGTCGGCCCCTTCCCCGGGACCGAGGACCCCTCCGTCGCCCAGTTCGTGGTGCCGCTCGACCCGGCCGCCGACACCGGCGACGCGGTCGAGGACCTGCGCGCGGTGCTGGCCGACGACCCCGTGTCGGGACTCCAGGTGCAGGTCACCGGCCCCGCCGGTTTCGCGGCCGACCTCGCCGCGGCCTTCGGCGGCATCGACTCCACGCTGCTGATCGTGGCCATCACCGCCGTGCTGATCATCCTCGTGGCCGTCTACCGCTCACCGCTGCTGCCGGTCCTGGTCATCCTCGCCTGCCTCCTCGCGCTCGGCCTGTCCGGCGCGCTGGTCTACCTGGCCGCCGACACCGGCCTGGTCAGCCTCAACGGGCAGAGCCAGGGCATCCTGTTCATCCTGGTCGTGGGCGCCTGCACCGACTACGCGCTGCTGCTCGTGGCCCGCTACCGCGAGGAACTGGCCGTCCGCGACCGCGTGCCCGAAGCCGTCATGGCCGCCGTGCGCGGCGTGACCGGGCCCGTCCTGGCCTCCGGCGGAACCGTCATCCTCGGCCTGCTCTGCCTGCTCGCCGCCGACCTGGCCTCCACCCGCAGCCTCGGTCCCGTGGTGGCCATCGGCGTCGTCGCGGCCCTGCTCTCGGCGATGACCTTCCTGCCCGCCGTGCTCGCCCTGTGCGGACGCGCCGCCTTCTGGCCCGTGGCGCCGCACAGCGGCGGCCGTACGGACGGAACCCTGGACGAGGTCGTGGCCAGCCACCGGTTCTGGGGCCGCCTGGCGACCACCGTCTCGCGCAGGCCGCGCCTGTACTGGATCGTCACCACCGCCGTCCTGGCCGCCGCGGCCGTGTTCGCGCCCCAGTTCGACGCCGGGGGCACCGGCCAGGCCGAGGTCTTCCGCACCGAGGTGGAGGCGGTCGAGGCCCAGGAGGCGCTCGACCGGGGCTTCGGCTCCGACGCCAGCGCGGCCCCCGCCCTGGTGGTCGCCGACGCCGACCACCTGGACGAGGTGGTCCGGGCCGCCGAACGCCTGCCCGTCGTGGACGCGGCCGCGCCGGTGACCGAGCCCGGTCCGCCCGGCGCCGACCTGCCGCCCCTGGTGGAGGACGGACGGGTGCTGGTCGAGGTGGTCCTCACCGTCGGCCCCGAGTCGGCCGAGGCGGTGGACGCGGTGCGCGACCTGCGCGCCGAACTGGACTCCGTCCAGGGCGCCGACGCCCTGGTCGGCGGGGTGAGCGCCACCGACCTGGACACCCTGGACACCGCCCAGCGCGACTTCGCGGTCGTGGTGCCGCTGGTGCTCGTGGTGGTCTTCCTCGTGCTCATCCCGCTGCTGCGCTCCCTGGTGGCGCCGCTGCTGCTGATGGCCGTGAACGTCCTGTCCTTCGCCGCGGCGCTGGGCGTGGGAACGCTGCTGTTCGACCACGTGCTCGGCCTGCCCGGCGCGGACCCGGTGGTGCCGCTGTTCGCGTTCGTGTTCCTGGTGGCGCTGGGGATCGACTACAGCATCTTCCTCATGTCCCGGGCGCGTGAGGAGACGCTGCTGCACGGGCACCGCGAGGGCGTGCTGCGCGCGCTCACCGTCACCGGCGGGGTGATCACCTCCGCCGGGGTGGTGCTGGCCGTGACCTTCGCGGCGCTGGCGGTGATCCCGCTGCTGTTCCTGCTCCAGCTGGCGTTCCTGGTGGCCTTCGGCGTGCTGGTGGACGCGCTGCTCGTGCGGACCGTGCTGGTGCCCGCGCTGTCCCTGGACGTCGGGCCCCGTGTGTGGTGGCCCGGCCGCGCGGGCCGTGCCCCCGGGCGCGCGCAGGAGCACGAACCCGCCGATCGCGCCTAGCGCGGCGTCGGCCTCGTACTCCCCCCGGCCCCGGCCTCGTCGTGCGCGCGGCACGGCGGAGCGTGGGCGCTCCGGAGGTCCCTACAGGGGGTCTCCCGGCAGTTCCGCGTAGGCGGCGGCGAACTTGCGCACCAGCGCGGCCTGCGGCAGGTGGACGCCGTCGATGGCGGCCACCTGC
>NZ_QPFC01000114.1:0-3352 GCF_003427465.1 Nocardiopsis sp. TNDT3
GACGGGGAAGGGGGCGGAGTGGTGAGCGGGGTTGACCGGGGGCACGGGTCCGTGGTGCGGCGAACGCGCGGCGGCGCGGGATCAGAGCCAGCTGACCTCGGAGGTCTCCAGGTCGTAGCGGGCGGGGACCACGTCCAGGCGGCCGGACTCGACCAGCTCGCGCAGGTCGGCGTCCACGCGGAGCTGGTCGGCGATGTACTCGGCGTTGGCCCGGACGCAGGCGTCCACGAAGTCGCCGCCCTCGTCGGGGGTGGCCTCGACCACCGGCAGGATCCCCTCCACCAGGTAGCCGACGTGGCCGTGCGGGACCTCCCCGGTCTCGTGGGCCTCCACGGCGGCGCTGACCGCGCCGCACGAGGAGTGCCCCAGGACGACGATGAGCGGGACCGCCAGGTGCTCGACGGCGTAGCTGATGCTGCCCAGGACGGACTCGTCCAGGACCTGGCCCGCGGAGCGGATGGTGAACAGGTCGCCGAGCCCGCGGTCGAAGACCAGCTCGGGCGCCACACGGGAGTCCGCGCAGCCGAGGATCACGGCGAAGGGGCTCTGGCCGCGGGCCATCTCCTCCCTGCGGGCGGGGCCCTCGTTGGGGTGGCGGGAGTCGTACCGGCGCCAGCGCCTGTTGCCCCGCTTGAGGAGGCGCAGCGCCTCCGCGGCGTCCCCCGGCTGGGGCGCGGGCATGGGAGCCGACCAGGCTGGGGCGGAGACGGCGGTGGCGACCGCGGCCCCGACCCCTCCGGCGAGGGAAACGCGCAGGGCGTTACGACGGGTGATGGCCATGTGGGGTCTCATTCTTGACGTCGACAAATGTGGACTTTTGCCGCCAAACGAGGGCCAAATTACTCTTGCTCCACGAACCAGTTCAAGGGTTTTTAACGCGCTCCTAACGCCCTTCCCGGAGGCGCACACTCGGAACGGATGCGAAAAAAATCCCTTTCCGTGCCGCTGAACTCGCACAACGCCGCGCGCGGACGTTTTCCCGCGATTCGGCCCGCCCTCTCCGGGCGTGACGAGACGTGCTTCTCGCAGCACTCCGCGCGACCGGTCGGCGGGTGCGGTCCGGGGGCGTCCCGGGCCCGGGATAGGATGTATTACCAACCGACCGTTCGTTAAGAAATCCTCGTGGGACCCGGCGACGGCGGACGCGCCCGCGGCCGTCCCCACCCACGGAGCCGCTCCCACCAGGTAGATTCGACAACCGTGTCCAGATCTTCCCCTGTCGAACCAGCGCCCTCCCGCCGCGGGGCAGCGGGGCGGCGACGCTCCGGCCGCCCCGGCCACGACGCCGACTCCGTCCTGCGCGTGGCCGCGCGCGTGTTCAACGAACGCGGGTACGACGGCACGAGCATGGAGGACCTGGCGCGCGCCCTGGGCGTGACCAAGTCGGCCATCTACCACCACGTCACCGGCAAGACCGAGCTGCTGCGCCGCTCCCTGGACCTGGCCATGGACGCCCTGTTCGCGGTCACCCGCGAGGAGGCCTCGACCACCGGCCCGGCCATCGACCGCCTGGAGCACGTGCTGCGCGGCAGCGTCCGGGTGCTGGTCGAGGAGCTGCCCCACGTGACCCTGCTGCTGCGGGTGCGCGGCAACACCGAGGTGGAGAAGCGCGCGCTGGAGCGGCGCCGGGCGTTCGACCACCTGATCGCCGACCTGGTGCGCGAGGGCGCCGCCGACGGCGACATCCGCCCGGACGTGGACCCCGCCGTCGCGGCCCGCCTGCTGTTCGGCATGGTCAACTCGATCTCGGAGTGGTACAAGCCGGACCGCGGGCTGGACTCCGACGAGATCGCCGACACCCTGGCCAGGATCGCCTTCGCGGGTCTGCGTGCCTGAGGGCCTGAGAGCCTGAGGGCCCGGACGGAGCCGCCGCCGACGCGAGGGCCCGGCGGAACTGAGGGTCGCACCCCTGTTCCCCTGCGTTGCCGCTGGCCACATCAGGCCACACACGTTGGAAAACACCCCTGGCGCATCAGTCTCAGGCCTCCCTACTATCCATGGAACCCGTCCGAAATGGGACCAAGGTCATGGAAAGTAGTGCGCCGTGCTCGACCACCTCGCCCAGGACTGGCTGACCCCCTCCATCGCCTTCGCGGTCTCGGTGATCGGGTCGTTCCTCGGCTTGTCCTTCGCCTCACGCGCGCGCCGGACGAGCGGACTCGTCCGGTGGCAGTGGCTGTCCCTGGCCTCCCTCGCCCTGGGCGGGGTGGCCGTGTGGTCGATGCACTTCATCGCCATGATGGGCTTCTCCCCGCCCGGCACGGCCATCCGCTACGACGCCGCGCTCACCGTGGTCAGCGGGGTCATCGCCATCGCGGTGATGGCCGTGGCGCTCACCCTGACCATCCGCGGGAGGACGACCCCCCGGCTCCTGCTGGGCGGTCTCATCGCCGGGACCGGCATCATCGCGATGCACTACCTCGGCATGCTCTCGATGAACGTGCACGGGCAGATCCACCACGACCCGCTCTACGTCGCCCTGGCCTGCGTGATCGCGCTGGCGGCCGCCACCGCCTCCCTGTGGTCCGCCTCCCGGCTGCGCGGTCTCCCCGCGATCACCGCCGCCTCCGTGGCCATGGCCGTCGCGGTGACCACCATGCACTACACCGGCATGATGGGCGTCCACTTCACGCAACCGCGCTTCTCCCGGCACAGCCCCCCGGACGGTTCCAGCGCGCCGGACCTGGTTCTGCCCCTGCTCGCCGGCCTGTTCGTCTTCATGCTGATCTGCAGCCTCTTCCTCCTGCTGGGGGTGGAGGAGGAGCGCCCGGACTACTCCCGGCGCGCGCCCGCCCCCGCCGCGCCCGCCTCCGGGAGCGCACCGGAGGAGCCCGCCGCCGGGGAGTACGTGCCGCGGCACGCCACCGTCCCGAGGACCGTGCCGTCCGACGACGTGTGGACCAGGCGCCGCTGAGCCGCCCCGGCCCCGCCCCAGGGCCGGCGCCCGGAAAACCCGTGGTGCGCTCCGCCCCGGCGGTCCTACACTCGCGGAGGCGGAGCGCGCCGTGTCCTCGGCGCCGACGACGGAGAGGAAGCAGTGATGACCGTTCCTGCGCATGGTTCGAACCCGACCTTCCCGACCGTTCGCGAGCCCTGAGGGGCGCCTCCCCTCCTGACGGCTCGCCGCTCCAGAGAGTCCGTCGTGAACACGTACGACAGCACAGACACACCCGCCGCCTCCCCGCTGACCGCGCTGGGATGGAACCGCCGCGTCGAGCGGGCCTTCGACGCCGTCGCCGCGGCGAGCCCCCACCCGCTGCTCCCCGCGCGCGTCTCCTCCTCCCGCCGGGGCGGGGCGGTGATCCGCCTCCCCCGCGAGGCCGCCGCCGACTACTCCCCCGCCGTCACCAGG
>NZ_QPFC01001063.1:0-4784 GCF_003427465.1 Nocardiopsis sp. TNDT3
GCCTGGGGCTGCCCGGAGGCCTCGCCGAAGGGCACGCCCCCGCCCATGCCGCCCATGCCCGGCCCGCCCTCGAAGTCGAGGCTGCACCCGATCTCGTCGATGACCCCGCGGTCGGCCTCGTCCACCCCGTAGGCGGTGGGGATGACGTAGCGCTCGTCGTACTTGGCCAGGGCCAGGAGCCGGTACATGTCCTCGATCTCGGTGCCGGTCATCCCGACGGAGGCGGCGATGGAGTCGTCGCGCTCCCGGCCCAGGTTGATCCGGCGCATGTGGGAGCGCATGGCCGCGAGCCGCCGCAGGACCAGGTCCACGGGGCCGGTGTCGCCCGCGGTGAACAGCTCGGCCAGGTACTCCACGGGGATGCGCAGGGTGTCGATGGCGGCGAAGAGGTTGTCGGCGTCCTCGCCGTCGTGCCCGGTGGAGGAGAGCGCGTCCACCACCGGCGACAGCGGCGGGATGTACCAGACCATCGGCATCGTGCGGTACTCCGGGTGCAGCGGCAGCGCCACCCGGAAGCGCTTGGCCAGCGCGTAGACCGGGGAGCGGGCGGCCGACTCCACCCAGCGGTCGGGGATGCCGTCGCGTCGGGCCGCGGCGCGCACGGCCGGGTCGGTGGGATCGAGGAACACGTCGAGCTGGGCGCGGTACAGGTCCCTCTCGTCCGCCACCGACGCCGCCTCGCGGACCCGGTCGGCGTCGTAGAGGACCACGCCCAGGTAGCGCAGCCGCCCCACGCACGTCTCGGAGCAGACGGTGGGCATGCCCACCTCCACCCGCGGGTAGCAGAACGTGCACTTCTCGGCCTTGCCCGTCTTGTGGTTGAAGTAGACCTTCTTGTACGGGCAGCCGGTGACGCACATGCGCCAGCCCCGGCAGCGGTCCTGGTCGACCAGGACGATGCCGTCCTCGACCCGCTTGTACAGGGCGCCGCTGGGGCAGGCGGCCACGCACGACGGGTTGAGGCAGTGCTCGCAGATGCGCGGCAGGTAGAACATGAAGGTCTCCTCGAAGGAGAACCGCACCTTGTCGCCGAGCCTGCGCACGATCGGGTCCCGCCGGGTCAGCTCCGGTCCGCCGCCGAGGTCGTCGTCCCAGTTGGCGCTCCAGCTGACCTTCATGGGCTCGCCGGTGAGCGCCGACCGGGGCTCGGCCACCGGGAAGTCGTCGCCCAGGGGCGCGTTGGTCAGCGTCTCGTAGTCGTAGGTCCAGGGCTCGTAGTAGTCCTGGAGGGAGGGCATCACCGGGTTGGCGAAGATGGTGGCCAGCCGTTTGAGCCGCCCGCCCGCGCGGGGCTTGAGCCGCCCCCTGGCGTCGAGGACCCAGCCGCCCTTCCAACGCTCCTGGTCCTGGTAGGTGCGCGGGTAGCCCTGCCCGGGCCGAGTCTCGACGTTGTTGAACCACACGTACTCGACGCCGCTGCGGTTGGTCCAGGCCTGCTTGCAGGTGACCGAGCACGTGTGGCAGCCGATGCACTTGTCCAGGTTCATCACCATGGCGACCTGCGCCATGACCCTGCCGACCGGCCGCTCCCCTCCGGAGCCGCCGGTCCCGCCCCCGCCGCCGTGGGCCTGTGCCATCAGTAACGCACCTCCGTGGTCCGCTTGCGCACGACGGTGACCTCGTCGCGCTGGTTGCCGGTCGGGCCGAGGTAGTTGAAGGCGTAGGAGAGCTGCGCGTAGCCGCCGATGAGGTGGGTGGGCTTGACCAGCAGGCGCGTGAGCGAGTTGTGGATGCCGCCGCGCCTGCCGGTGGTCTCGGACTTGGGCACGTCGATGGTGCGCTCCTGGACGTGGTACATGTACACGGTTCCGGCGGGCATCCGGTGCGAGACCACCAGCCGCGCCACCACCACGCCGTTGCGGTTGACCGCCTCCACCCAGTCGTTGTCGGCGGCGCCGATCGCCTCGGCGTCGGCGGGGCTCATCCAGATCGTGGGGCCGCCGCGGGAGAGGGTCTGGAGCAGCAGGTTGTCCTGGTACTCGGAGTGGATCGACCACTTGGAGTGCGGGGTCAGGTAGCGCACGACCACCTCGCGCTGGCCGGTCGGGCCGAGGCGGGGCTCGCCGAACAGGCGGCTGATGTCGAGCGGCGGCCGGTAGACGGGCAGGGCCTCGCCGAACTCGTGCATCCAGTCGTGGTCGAGGTAGAAGTGCTGGCGGCCGGTGAGGGTGTGCCAGGGCTTGTCGTGCTCGACGTTGATGGTGAACGGCGAGTACCGGCGGTCGGGGGCCTCCTTGCCCGACCACTCCGGGCTGGAGCCCACCGCCGTGGGACCCCGGCTCGCGTCGGAGAAGACCACCCGGCGCTCGGCGGCCTGGTGGATCAGCTCGTCCATGTCGGTGCCGGTGCGCTCGGCCAGGAGGCGGAAGCCCTGCGCGGCCAGGCGGCCGTTGCTGGTGCCGGACAGCGCCAGGATCATCTCGCAGGCCTTGACGTCGGTGTCCAGGGAGGGGCGTCCGTCGGCGACCCCGCCCCGGACGGCGCCGTTGCGCTGGCGCAGCCACTCCACCTCCCGGTCCGGGGTGAAGGACACGCCCTTGACCGGCAGCCCCTTGGACTCGGCCAGAGGTCCCAGGGCGGCCAGCTTCTGCGCGACCTCGGAGTAGTTGCGGCGCACGGGCACGACGGCGGGCATGGTCCGGCCGGGGACGGGCCGCACGCCCTCCGCCTTCCAGTCCGGCGGGACGCCGTGCGGCTGGGCCAGCTCGCCGGGGGTGTCGTGCTGGTGGGGTACGGCCACCAGGTCGGTGACCTCGTCCAGGTGGTCGGCGGCCAGCGCGCTGAACGCCTTCGCCAGGGCGTGGAAGGCGTCGAAGTCGGTGCGGGTCTCCCAGGGCGGGTCGATGGCCGGGTTGAACGAGTGCACGTAGGGGTGCATGTCCGTGGTGGACAGGTCGTACTTCTCGTACCAGGTCGCGGCGGGCAGCACGATGTCGGACAGCAGGGTCGTGCTGGTCATCCGGAAGTCGATGGACAGCAGCAGGTCGAGCTTGCCCTCGGGGACCTCCTCTCGCCAGGTGACGTCGGCGGGCCGGTCCGCGGGCCCGGCGGGTTCGGCCAGCAGGTTGGAGCGGGTGCCGAGCAGGTGCTTGAGGAAGTACTCGTTGCCCTTGGCCGAGGAGCCGAACAGGTTGGACCGCCACACGGTGAGGACCCGAGGCCAGTTGGCGGGGGCGTCGGGGTCCTCGGCGGCGAAGCGCAGGTCACCGCTGTGGAGCTGGTCGGCGACGTACTCCGCGGGGTCCTGCCCGCGCTCGCGCGCCTCGCGTCCCAGGTCGATCGGGTTGCGGTCGAAGGTCGGGTAGGAGGGCATCCACCCCATGCGGGCCGATGCGGCGACCAGGTCGGCGGTGTGCTGGCCGCGCACCCGCCCCGGGCCGAGCGGCGAGGCGAGGGCGTCGGCGCGGTAGGTGTCGTAGCGCCACTGGTCGGTGTGCAGGTACCAGTAGGAGGTTCCGGCCATGAAGCGCTGCGGCCGGGTCCAGTCCGCGGCGGAGGCGAACGCGGCCCACCCCGCGGAGGTGCGGCACTTCTCCTGGCCGACGTAGTGGGCCCAGCCGCCGCCGTTGACGCCCTGGCAGCCGGTGAGCAGCAGCAGGGACAGGAAGGCGCGGTAGGCGTTCTCGCCGTGGAACCACTGGTTGGTGCCCGCGCCGAGGATGATCATGGCCCGGCCGCCGGACTCCTCGGCGGTGGCGGCGAACTCGCGGGCGATGCGGGCCGCCCGGTCGGCGGGTACCCCGGTGAGTTCGGCCTGCCAGGCGGGCGTGCAGGGCTCGGCGGCGTCGTCGTATCCAGTGGGCCAGGTGCCGGGCAGGTCGTGCCGGTGCACCCCGTAGTGGGCCAGGACCAGGTCGAAGACGGTGGTGACGAGGCGTCCGCCGACCCTGCGGACCGGGACGCCGCGGGTGAGTACCCCGGCCGTGCCGCCAGGGGTGTCGAAGCGGTTCAGGGCGACCTCGGCGGCCTCCCCGCCCTCCGCGTAGAGGGTGAGGGCGGGGACGCGGCCCTCCAGGTCCAGGTTCCACCGTCCGGTCCCGGCCTCGCCCCAGCGGTGGCCGACGGTGCCGTTGGGCGCGACGGGGGCGTCCTCGCCCTCCGGCCAGAACACCGGCTTCCACTCGGCGTTCTCCCCCGTGTCCCCCAGGTCGGCTGCGGTGAGGAACTTGCCGGGGACGAGGCGGCCGTCGCGGCTGTCCAGGGCCACCAGGAACGGCAGGTCGGTGTAGCGGCGCACGTAGTCGTCGAAGCGCGGCGTGGTGCGGTCGACGAACCACTCCTTGAGGATCACGTGCCCCATGGCCATCGCCAGGGCCCCGTCCGTGCCCGGGTGGGGCGCCAGCCACTCGTCGGCGAACTTGGTGGCGTCGCTGTAGTCCGGGGAGACGACCACCACCTTCTGGCCCCGGTAGCGGGCCTCGGCCATCCAGTGGGCGTCGGGGGTGCGGGTGACGGGGACGTTGGAGCCCCACAGCACCAGGTAGGCGGCGTCCCACCAGTCACCGGACTCGGGGACGTCGGTCTGGTCGCCGAACACCTGCGGCGAGGCCACGGGCAGATCGGCGTACCAGTCGTAGAAGGACAGCATGGAGCCGCCGAGCAGGTTCACGAAGCGCGCGCCCACGCCGTGGGAGACCATCGACATCGCGGGGATCGGCGAGAACCCGGCGACGCGGTCCGGTCCGTACCTGCGGATGGTGAGCACGTGCGCGGCGGCGGCGATCTCCAGGGCCTCGTCCCAGGTGATCCGGACCAGCCCGCCCTTGCCCCGGGCCCGCTGGTAG
>NZ_QPFC01001064.1:0-1062 GCF_003427465.1 Nocardiopsis sp. TNDT3
GAGCCCCGCTGAGGCGCGGGCCGCCGGAGCGCGCGCCTCGTGCCGGTCCTCGCTGCCGCTGTCGGCGTCGGGGTGGTACCGAACGGGGGGCGGCCCCGGCCGTCACACCGGTGACGAGTCCGGTCGGCCGGCGCGCAGCGGCGGGACGCGGTGGGCCCACGGGCGCGCGCGTTCGAGCTGCGCCGACAGCGACAGCAGGGTGCCCTCGCCGCCCATGCGGCCGGTGAGCATGACGCCGATCGGCAGTCCCTCGGGCGACCAGTGCAGGGGGACGCTGACCGAGGGCTGTCCCGAGACGTTGTAGACCGAGGTGAACGGCGCGAACGCGGTCATCCGCCGGAACTCCTCCTCGGGTCCGTCGCCGGTGAAGTGCCCCAGCGGGACCGGGGGCGCGGCCAGCACGGGCGAGAGCACCGCGTCGAGGGGTTCGGTCGCGGCGACCAGGGAGCGGACGCCGCGCTGGAGGCGGGCGCAGGCGGCGATGTAGTCGGGCACGGGCGTGGCGCGGGCCCGCTCGCGCAGCCATTGGTTGAGGGGGCTCAGCTCGGCCTCGCGGGCGGGGGCGACCGGCGTGGCCGAGGCCATCGCCGCCCAGACCACGCCGAAGTCCGCCATGAAGGAGCCTCCGAAGTGGGCGTCCCCGGGGGCGGGGACCTCCTCCACCTCGTGTCCGAGGTCGGCCAGGAGGCGGACGGCCTCCTCGTGGGCGGCCAGGACGTGGGGGTGCACGGGGATCCGGGCGGAGCCGGTGGTGGCGTGGCAGCCGATGCGCAGGCGTCCGGGTTCGCGGCCCACGTGGTCGGCGAAGGTCTCGCCCGGCGGCAGGGGCGGCGCGGTGAAGTGGTCGCCCGGTCCGGAGAAGGCCATGGCGTCCAGGAGGAGGGCGGCGTCGCGGACGCCTCGGGTGAGGGGTCCGGCGGTGGACAGGCCCGCGAGGTCGGGTTTGAGGGGTGCGCCGGAGATCCGGCCGCGGGTGGGCTTGAGGCCGAAGAGCCCGCACGCGCTGGCGGGGATGCGGATCGAGCCGCCGCCGTCGCTGCCCTGGGCCACGGGGGCGAGTCC
>NZ_QPFC01001065.1:0-6503 GCF_003427465.1 Nocardiopsis sp. TNDT3
CCGCCGGGCTGCCCCGGCGCAGCGCCACCCCGCACGGATCGCCCCTGCGGATGATGCCCCGCCCCGGGCAGAAGCCGGACGCCGCGCCCCAGGCCCGCGAGGACACCCCGCCCAGGCTCACCGGCGAGGCCCGGGCCGAGCAGATCCGCGACGAGCTCGGCGACTTCTTCGACGGCGAGCGCGAGGCCCGCGAGGGCGGCGACGAGCCCAAGGACGACAAGAAGTGACGGTTCCCGACCCCGTCCAGGGCGCCCCTCCCGGCGTGCCCCCGCAGACACCACAGCAGCGAACACGACCCTCGGCCCAGGCAGGTAAGGCACAGCGATGACTGAATCCGTGAACGACAGTGTTGAGAACTTCTCCTGGCTCATCGACCGCTTCGTCCGTGACGTGCGCGGTGTCGAGCACGCCGTCGTGGTCTCCTCCGACGGCCTGGTCCTGACACACTCCAGCGACTTCCCCGAGGAGCACGCCGAGCAGCTCGCGGCCATCGCCAGCGGCCTGCACAGCCTCGCCGTCGGCGGCGCCAACCTCTTCCAGAGGGGCGAGTGCGAACAGCTGCTGGTCCGCTTCAACCACGGCCACCTGTTCATCATGGCGATCAGCGACGGCTCCTGCATGGCGGTGCTCACCGCCCCGGGCACCGAGCTCAAGATCGTCGGCTTCCAGATGACCAAGCTCGTGGAGAACGTCGCCCACGTGCTCACGCCGCAGCTGCGCTCGCAGCTGCGCGAGGTCATCCAGAACTGACGACGGTGCCCGTTCGGGAGGAGAGGTTGCCTCGGCTATGAGCTTCCGCAGGCGAAGGAGTAACCGTGTCCGTCCGTTCACCTTCACGGGTGGGCGGACACGGTCGCGGCATCCGCTGATGGTGCAGACCCTGGTCTCGACGTCCGAGCCCGGGCAGGAACCTCCTGGCACCCTCATGCCGGAGTCGATCAGTATCTACAAGCTGTGCCGGGAGACCCGGTCGCTGGCCGAGGTGTCGGCCGAGTTGAACATCCCCCTGGGCGTCACCCAGGTCCTGGTCAGCGACCTGGCCGAACAGGACCTCGTGTACATCCACCCGACCATCACCGGCAGCAGTCCATCGGAAAACCAGGTTCTGGAGAGGGCTCTTCGTGGTCTCGAACGACTTTTCCAGTGACAAGAGGTCGAATCGCAAGAAGATGTCGAGCAAGATCGTCATCGCCGGGGGCTTCGGCGCCGGCAAGACGACCTTGGTGCGCTCGGTGTCGGAGATTCCCCCTGTCACGACCGAGGCGATCATGACCGAGGCCAGCATCGGTCATGACGACACCTCGATCACACCCGACAAGACGACCACCACCGTCGCGATGGACTTCGGTCGCATCACCATCGACGACGAACTGGTCATGTACATGTTCGGCACACCGGGCCAGGCGCGTTTCTGGTTCATGTGGGACGATCTGGTCCGCGGCGCGGTGGGTGCCGTCGTCGTGGTCGACTGCCGGAGGCTCGCGGACTCCTTCGACGCGGTCGACTACTTCGAGACGAACAAGCGCATCCCCTACATCGTGGCGCTGAACAAGTTCGAGGGCCGCCTCGAGTACACCTCCGAGCAGGTCCGCGAGGCGCTGGAGGTCAGTCCCGAGGTGCCGATCATCGACTTCGACGCCCGGAACCGCCTGTCCGGGGGTGAGGTGCTCAAGACGCTGCTCCGGTACGCGTTGGAGCACAACCGCGCCAGCGAGCCCGTCGCCTGACGGACGGGGAGACCCCGGTCTTCCCACCGCCCCGCAGATTCCCCAGGAAAGTTAGCGACAATGCGCAAGATCCTTATCGTCGGCGCGGGCCACGCCGGCCTGCACCTGGCCCATGGGCTCCTCACCCATGGATACGACGTCACGGTGATCACGGGGCAGTCCTCGATGGAGATCCGGACCGGTCGTTGCTCGGTCGCCCAGTTCACCTTCCCCACCGCTCTGGAGTACGAGCGCAAGTTCGACCTCGACTTCTGGAGTGCGCTGGCTCCCCAGATCCGTGAGCAGAAGCTGTTCATGTACATGGAGGGCGGGGTGTCGAGCGCTTTCAGCGGTAGCTCGCATCCGGGCAACGGTTACTCCGTCTCGGTCGACCGCCGGGTGAAGATGGCCGACTGGCTGGAGTTCTTCGAGGACCGGGGAGGCAAGGTGGTGATCCACGGGGTCACCGTCACCGATCTGGACTACTTCTCGCGGATGTTCGACCTGATCATCGTGGCCGTCGGCCACGGTGAGCTGGGACAGCTCTTCGACAACGACACGAGCCGCTTCAGCGGTGCCAGGCCCCGCTCCATCGCCCAGGCACACATCTACGACGTGTGGCCCGACCCCGAGGGCGACGACAACATCGGCTGGGCGGCCACGGCCCAGAGCGCGGGCAACCTCATGCTCATCCCGATGCTCGGCCAGGACGGGCCCTGCCACAACCTCCTGCTCGTGGACCGCAAGGGCGGTCCGATGGACGCCTGGCCGGACCGGCCAGGCCAGGAGGAGCAGCTGCGCCGGATGAAGGACCTGCTGAGGAAGCACGCGCCCGACGCCTTCGAGCGGATCAAGGACGCCAACCTCACCGACGGCCGCAGCACACTGGTCGAGGAGCTCACGCCGCAGGTCCGCAACCCGGTGGGCAAGCTGCCCAACGGGGGCAGCGTCCTGGGCATGGCCGACGTGGTGGTCACCATGGACCCCTACACCGGACAGAGCTGGAACAACTCCACCCGGTGCGCCCAGGCCTACCTGGAGGCGATCATCGAACGCGGCGACCAGCCCTTCGACGACGACTTCCTGGTCGCGGCGTTCGACCGTTTCTGGGAATTCGGTCAGGACAATCAGGAGTGGGCGGAGTTCGCCTCCACGCTGTGGGAGCGCGAACTGCCTCCCCACCTGGGAGTGGTGATGGAGGCCGCCGCCCGTTACCGCGAGGTCGGCGACCGTTGGATCCAGGCGTGGGACAACCCCTCCGACTTCAAGAACTGGCTGTTCAACCCGGAGGCCGCCATGCGGTACATCGAGGAGGTCAAGGAGAGGCACGGGGACTGAGGGCGAACGTGCCGCCTCCGCGATCTGGTGCCCGGTGCCCTGAGGGGCGCCGGGCACTTTGTGTTCCGCCCCCATTCTGGCATGCATTAATTCCCCATACGGTTGTCCGAATCAAGCGTCCGAAAAAGCGGAGTTCGTTGTCAGCGGTTGTGAGCAACCGTTACGCTCTTTCGGGTTGGTGCCTGTTAGTCCCCAATGGCCCATTGTGGGGCAAGTTACTCCTTGTCCCCTCGGCGGTCTTCCGTGGACATGGAACGAACCGTCACACCGAAACCGCCCTTGACGCGGCGGGGAAACCCCGGTCTTGTGCATATGCACGGACGCGAATACCGCCGGGTCTCCTCGGACGCGAGGTGGGGGTAAGCGCCCCCGGGTGTTTTCCGGGGCGGCGGGTGACGGGTGGGCGAGAGGAAAGGCAGCGATCGTGAGCGGCAGATCAGACGGAGCCCCGGCCCACGGCCCCTGGGAGCCCATCGCAGTCGTCGGACTCTCCTGCCGGCTCCCGGGCGCGCGCACGCCCGACGCCTTCTGGCGGCTGCTGTGCGAGGGGCGCGAGGCCATCACCCCGCCGCCCGCCCGGCTGGGCGAGTCCCCCACGGGACGCGGGAGTACCTGGGGCGGCTACCTCGACAACGCCGAGGACTTCGACGCCGCCTTCTTCGGTATCTCCCCGCGCGAGGCGCTGGCCATGGACCCCCAGCAGCGCCTGATGCTCGAACTGAGCTGGGAGGCGGTCGAGAACTCCCGGACGGCGCCCGGCACGCTGCGGGGCGCGCGGGTGGGCGTGTTCACCGGGGCCATCGGCTCCGACTACGCGCTCCTGTACGACCGCGGCGGGGCCGGGGCCATCACCCACCACACGCTGACGGGTACCCACCGCAGCATGATCGCCAACCGGGTCTCCCACGCCCTGGGCCTGGTCGGGCCGAGCCTGACCGTCGACGCCGGGCAGTCCTCCTCCCTGGTGGGCGTGCAACTGGCGGTGGAGAGCCTGCGCCGGGGCGACTCCGACGTCGCGCTGGCGGGCGGGGTCAACCTCATCCTGGTCGCCGAGAGCACCGAGAGCGTCGCCAGGTTCGGCGGGCTCTCCCCGGACGCGCGCTGCCACACCTTCGACTCCCGGGCCAACGGCTACGTGCGCGGTGAGGGCGGGGCCGTGGTCGTGCTCAAACCCCTCGGCCGGGCCCTGGCCGACGGCGACCGCGTCCACGCCGTCATCCACGGCGGGGCGGTCAACAACTCCGGCGCGGGCGAGTTCCTCACCCGCCCCACCGTCGACGGGCAGGAGGCGGTGATCCGCGCGGCCTACGCCGACGCGGGCAAGGACCCCGGCCAGGTCGCCTACGTGGAGCTGCACGGTACCGGGACTCCGGCGGGCGACCCGGTGGAGGCGGCGGCCCTGGGCGGCGTCTTCGGCCGGGGCGCCGAGGAACCGCTGCGGGTGGGCTCGGCGAAGACCAACGTCGGACACCTGGAGGGCGCGGCGGGCGTCGTCGGCCTGGTCAAGACGGTGCTCAGCCTGGACCACCAGCAGATCCCGCCCACCCTGAACTTCGCCGAACCCCACCCCGACATCGACCTGGACGGCCTCGGGCTGTCGGTGCAGACCCGGCGCGAGCCCTGGCCGACCCACACCCCCCTGGCGGGGGTGTCCTCCTTCGGCATGGGCGGCACCAACTGCCACCTGGTCCTGGGACCGGGGCCCGTGCCCGAGCGGACCGGCTCCGACCCGGTGACCAAGCGCGTCCTGGACCCGGTGCCCTGGGTGCTCACCGCCCGCTCGCCCGAGGCCCTGCGCGCCCAGGCCTCCGCGCTGCACGCCTACGTCTCCTCCCGGCCCGGCGTCAGGGCGCACGACGTGGGCCTGTCCCTGGCCACCACCCGCGACGTCATGGAGCACCGCGCGGTGGTCCTGGCCCCCGGGGAAGACAGCGACCGCGAACTGGAGTCGGTCCGCCTGGAGGGCGGTCCCGACACCGAGCCCGGCCACGACGGCCCCGTCCTCGTCTTCCCCGGACAGGGCGGCCAGTGGGCGGGGATGGGCCGCAGCCTGCTCGACGGCGAGGGGGTGCTGGCCGAGGCCTTCACCCGGCGCCTGCGCGAGTGCGAGAGGGCGCTGGAGCCCCACACGGACTGGTCGGTCTCGGCGGTGCTGCGCGGCGACTCCCAGGCACCCCCGCTGACGGGCGAGGGCTCCAGGGCGGACGTGGTGCAGCCGGCGCTGTGGGCGGTCATGGTCTCCCTGGCGGGCGTGTGGGAGGACCTGGGGGTGCGGCCCTCGGCGGTGGTCGGGCACTCGCAGGGTGAGCTGGCCGCGGCGTGTGTGTCGGGTGCGCTGTCCCTGGAGGAGGCGGCCCGTATCGTGGCGCTGCGCAGCCGGGCGCTGACCGCGCTGTCGGGCAGCGGCGGGATGGCCTCGCTGGGCGTCACGGCCGAGGAGGCCGCCGAGCTCGCGGCCGACATCCCCGACCTGAACGTGGCCGCGGTCAACGGCCCCGAGGCGGTGGTGGTCTCGGGGAGCCCGCGCGCGGTGCGCGAGGCCGTGGAGCGCTGTGTGGACCGGGGTGTGCACGGGGCGCTGGTCGACGTGGACTACGCCTCGCACTCGGCGCACGTGGAGCGCATCCGCGACACGATCGTCCGTGACCTGGGCGAGGTGCGCTGGCGGGCGCCGCGGATCCCCTTCTACTCCACGCTCGTCGGCGCGCGCCTGGACGGGGACGGCCCCGCCCTGGACGCCGGGTACTGGTACACGGCGTTGCGCGAGCCGGTCCTGTTCGCCTCGGCGGTCGGCGCGCTCATCGCCGACGGGAGGCGCGTCTTCATCGAGGTCGGCCCGCACCCGGTGCTCTCCTACGGGGTGCGGCGCTCCCTGGAGGCGGCGGGTGTGCGGGGGCACGTGCTGGAGACCCTGCGCCGGGGCGACGGCGACCAGGCCCAGTTGCTCACGGCGGCGGCGCGGGCCTTCACCACCGGTGTGGACATCGACTGGCCCATGCTGTTCGAGGGCACCGGCGCGCGGCGCATCGACCTGCCCCCCTACCAGTTTCAGCGCCGGCGTCACTGGCCCGACGACCTGGCCGCGCGCCGTCCCGCCTCCGGGGCCCCGGCCCCCGAGAGCGAGGACGACCAGCGGGCGCGGGAGCGCACGGCTCCGGTCCTGGAGCTGGTGTGCGAGCACACCGCCCGCGTCCTTGACCGGGAGGCACTGGACCCGGGTGAGGAGAAACGGGCCTTCCGGGACCTGGGCTTCGACTCCATCATGACGCTCGAACTGGGCGACGAGCTGGAGGAGCGGACCGGGGTCCGCCTGGAGGACACCGTCCTGTTCGAGTTGCCCACCCCGGCTGAGCTGGCCGCCTTCCTGGTCACCGAACTGGGGCGGGAGGAGGTCACCACCGCCTCCGCGCCGTCGCGGCCGGCTCCCGTGCCCGCGCCCGCCCCCGCACCGGCCCGGCC
>NZ_QPFC01001066.1:0-1402 GCF_003427465.1 Nocardiopsis sp. TNDT3
CCGGAACGTCGCTGAGCAGCAGCTTCCAGTCAGCCGCCAGGTCGGTTCCGCCGCGCCGCAGCCACTCGGCGGTCAGGGACCGGAAGGCGGCCTCGCGTCGCGGCGGCGGCAGCGCCCCCGCCGCCAGGACGTCCCGCCCGGCCCCCTCCAGGGCACGGCAGTACGCGCCCACCGGCACTCGCGCGACCTCGCCGGGGTAGCGGACTCGGCGGATCATCAGCATGGCCCAGCGCAGGAAGGTCGCCGCGCCCCGGGCGGAGCCCTCCACCTTTCCCTTCTGCGGCGGCCGGGCGGGACGGAACCCGTCATCGCGGGGCGGGGTCCGCGCGTCGGCGCGGCGACCGGCCCCCGACAGGTGCCAGGAGCCGTCGTCGAGCCGCAGCGAGCCCGCACGGGCCCGCAGTACTCCCCCTGCTCCCAGGCCGACCACGACCCCGTCCGCGTCGGAGTCCAGGCGCACTCCGTGCGCCGAGTCGGAGTCCACGTCCACCTCGGTCAGGTCCTCCAGGTGCACCTCGAGCGTGGGAGGGCGGCCTGGAGCGCCGTCGCCGGGGTCGTAGGAGCGGGCCGGTTCCAGGGTCAGGAACCCGCACAGGCGGGCGCCCTCCCGTTCGATCCGCACGTGGCGCAGGCTGGCGGCGCCGAGTGCGTAGTCGTCCGCCAGGGCGGCCAACGCCTGCGGCGTCCACCGGGAGTACGCCGGACGGACCTCGCCCCGGTAGTCGCGGTAGGGCCTGTCGAAGTACACGGGCGGGGGCTGGACGAGCGCGTCGAGACGGTGCCCGCACAGCGCGGCCTGCTCCACCATCCAGTCCCAGCGCGTCGGCCTCAGGAGCGCCGTCCACTCCAGGGCCGCGCGGGCGCGCCGTTCCCGTTCCGGCCCGGTCCGACCCGTCGCGGCCCGGAACAGGGGCACAACGGCGTTGTCCCACAGGTCGGAGACGGCCCGGACGGTCTCGCGGTCGAACGTGCGCGCGTCGCGGGCGGCCTCGGCGATCTGGATAACGGAGCGGTCCACCAGGGCGCCCAGCGCGGCGAGGGCCGGTTCGTCGGACCGAGGGGGTTCGGGAGGTCGGGGGTCCATGACCGAACCCTGGCACAGGGCCTCGACACGGGCTCCACCGGCTACCGGACGGTGAGCTTGCGCTCCCGGGGGTCGAAGGCCACCGACCTGGCGTCGGAGCGCAGGGCCCGCACGATCGCGTCCACCACCTCGTCCACGGGGTGGGGTTCGGGCAGGTTCCCGGGCGCGGTCCCGGCCAGGGGGCGGTCGGCGAGGCCGGTGTCCATGTGCGGCGCGCGCACGTCCAGGGCCGCGACGTGCCTGGCGCGGTAGTCCGCGCGCGCGGCGGTCAACCAGGCCGACAGGGCGGCCTTGCTGGCCGAGTAGGCCGCCATGCCG
>NZ_QPFC01001067.1:0-2996 GCF_003427465.1 Nocardiopsis sp. TNDT3
CCCCCAGCCCGCCCAGCTCGGCCCGCCCGCGCGCGTGCTGCTCGCCGCGCTGCCGCACGCCGCCCTCAGGAGGCTCGCCGACGACCTCGCGCCGGGCGGCGGGGACACCCCCGTCGAGGCGGTCGCCGCCGTGCTGTCCGCCCCGCCCGGACCGGTCGGCGACCAGGCCCGGCGGCTGCTGGACAGCATGGCGTGGGGGCCGCCGCACGGGACCGTCTCCGACGCCCGCCGCGAGGTCACCCTGGACACCGCCGCCTCCCCGGTCGAGGAGCTGATCGCCCGCGCCCTCCTGCTGCCGAGCGGCGACGACACCCTCACCCTGCCGCGCGAGGTGGGGCTACACCTGCGTTCGGGCCGGCTGTTCCGCGAGGTCACCACCGCGCCGCCGCCCTTCGAGGGGACCGCGCACCCCGCCGAAGCCGTGGCGCGGGCGGCCGCCGGGCAGGCCTTCACGGTGCTGCGGGCCGTCGAGGAGCTCCTGGAGCACTGGTCCGAGGACCCGGCCGCGGTGCTGCGCAACGGCGGCCTGGGCGTACGCGACCTGCGCCGCGCCGCCCAGACGATGGACACCGACGAGGCCACCGCCGCGCTGTTCGTGGAGGTCGCGTACGCCGCCGGGCTGCTGGGCGCCGACGACCGGGTCGAGGGCGAGTGGCTGCCCACCCGCGAGTACGACCTGTGGCGGGAGCGCGCGCCCGCGCACCGGTGGCTGCGGCTGGCCTCCGCCTGGCTGGAGTCGGACCGCGTGGCGTCGCTGAGCGGGTCGCGCGACTCGGGCGGACGGATGCGCAACGCGCTCGGTCCGGGCCTGGTCCGTCCGGCCGCGCCGCAGGCCCGCCGCGACCTGCTCACGGAGCTGGGCACCGCGGAACCGGGTCTGGCCCCGCTGCCGGACTCGCTGTCGGCGCGCCTGTCCTGGCGGCGCCCGCGCCGCCAGTCGCCGGTCTACGCCGAGCTGGTGCGGGCGGCGGCGGCCGAGGCGGCCGCGCTCGGCCTGACCGGGCGCGGCGCGCTGGCCGACCACGTCCGGCCGCTGCTGGACGGCGACGAGGACGCGGCCGCTCGTGTCCTGGGCGAAGAGCTGCCCAAGCCGCTGGACTACGTGCTGGTGCAGGGCGACCTGACGGCCGTCGCGCCGGGCCCGCTGGTGGCCGAACTGGCCCGTGAGCTGGCCCTGGTCGCCGACGTGGAGTCCACCGGCGGGGCCACGGTGTACCGGTTCACGGAGGGGTCGGTGCGTCGGGCGCTGGACGCCGGGCGGGGCGTCGCCGACATCACCGCCCTGCTCGAACGCCACTCGCGCACCCCGCTCCCCCAGGCCCTGCGGTACCTGGTGTCGGACGTGGGCCGGCGGCACGGGCGGTTGCGGGCCGGTTCGGCGTCGAGCTACCTGCGCTGCGACGAGCCCGCGCTGCTGGAGGAGCTGGTCAGCGACCGGCGGGCCGACGACCTGGGACTGCTGAGGCTGGCGCCGACCGTGGTGGCGAGCCGGTTGACCCGCGCCGCGCTGGTGGAGCGGCTGCGGCAGCTGGGGTACCACCCGGTGCCCGAGGGCGGGGACGGGTCGATGCGGCTGAGCCGTCCCGAGGTTCGCCGGGCCGACGCGGCGGACGCACCGCCCCCCGCGATGGACGGATCGGCGGTGTCGCGCGCGCTGGCGGCCGAGGCCGTGCGCGCCGTGCGGGCCGGGGACGAGGCCGCCACGGCGGCGCGCACACCGGTCCCGCTGCCCGAGAACGGCCCGCCGGGATCGCGGTCGGCGGCGGTGCTGGAGGTGCTCGCGGGAGCCGCCAGGGACGGTCGGAGGGTGTGGATCGGCTACACCGACACCGACGGCCGACAGGTGAGCCGGATCGTGGAGCCGTCGGGTGTGGACGGGGGCTTCCTGACCGCCTACGACGCGACCCGGGCGGCGGTGCACCGGTTCGCCGTGCACCGGGTGACCGCCGTGGCCGAGCTGGACCCGGAGCCGGGGGAGGAAACGGGGCGGCAGGAGCGGGTGGAGCCGCGCTAGGCAGTGTTTTTGGACCTCCGCTCCGCTTCGTCCCACCCGTCGCCCGCCACCACCCTCGACGGACGCCTGCGGCGCGGTCCTGCTCGTGCTCGGGCGTCCTTCGACGCGGGAACCTTCGGTGACTACGGCGGGCGGGCCCACGGGGGCGGGCCGCGCCGTACCGGACGGCGACGGCGCGGGGCGCACCCGGGTTCCTCACGACCGCCCCGGAGGCGGCGGGCTAGTCTGGAACCGAGTTGGTCGACCCACCGACAGCGAGAGAACCCCCATGAGCAACGCATCGCTGCCCCCCGGGGCATCGTCCCCCCGTGAGCACGGACGCGACGACGACCGCGAGCGCCGCAGGTCCCGCGCCCCCGGGCGCGGCGGGGGGCGCGAGGCCGGGAGCGACCGCCGCGACGACCGCGAGGACGAGCGCGACGGACCCGACGCACGCCAGGCGGCGATCGGGGCCAGCAGTTCGACGATGGCGCTGATCCTGCACGCCCTGACCTTCGTGTGCTGCATGAACTGGCTGTTCGGCGTCGCCGGGATCGTGTTCGCGGTGCGCGCCGCCCACGCCCGCGACCGGGGGCGCGCGGTCCAGGCGGAGACGCTCACGCGCTACTCCTGGTACTGCCTGGGCGCGGCCGGGGTGATGCTCTTCGTGATGCTGGTGCTGACGCTGGTGATGTTCACCCAGGCGGGCTCCTGGATCCAGGGGATCGTCCCGGTCACCAACTACTGAGCCGTGTTTGGCGGACGGGGCCACCGGGCACCGCGTCTGCACGGAGCGCGGGGGGACGTCCGGCGGCGACGGCGCCGGAAGCGGTACGAGGCGGGTCCGGCAGGCAGGGGGAGGGGGACGAACGGTGATGAACGGCGGAGGCGGCCCGAAGGCCTTCTGGGAGAGGACGCACGGTCACACACCGGGGTCCGTGTCCGGAGGCGGCCGGGGACGCCCGGCGCCGTTCCGGCTGCCTGGGGCCCGGGTCGCGCCCGG
>NZ_QPFC01001068.1:0-2601 GCF_003427465.1 Nocardiopsis sp. TNDT3
GGGCGGGCTCACAGGTCGGCGTCCAGATCCTTCTGGGCCCGGCGGTGCTCGCGCTGGGCCCGCCGCTCGGCCTCCTGGCGCGCCGCGCGCTCGTCCTGGGCGACCGCGCTGGTCATCGCGTTGGACAGCGCCCGCAGCTCCATGTTGATCCTGGGGTAGGCGGGCAGCCGGGGGATCGCGCCCATGCGGGGCGTACGGCGCTCCCTCATCGAGGAGATGAGTTCGCCGAAGGCCAGGTCCACCCGCTGCAGGGTGATGACGCCCGCCGACTCGGGCCGGTCCCGGGCCAGCGCGGACAGGGCCAGGTAGCCGGTGCGCTGGGTGGCCACCACCACCGGCCACAGCGGCAGCGTGGACGCCGCGCGCGGCGCGTCCCCGATCGCGCTGTCGTAGACCCCGCGCAGGTTGACCAGGGCCGCGCGCATGTCCCTGCGCAGCCGGTAGCGCCGTTCGGGGCCGATCTCCACGTCCTGGTCCAGGACCGCCATGATGCACTCGCGCGAGGTCTCCAGCACGCTCGTGATGGCCTGGGGCAGGCGGGTCGCCGACGCCCTGCGCCACAGCAGCAGCGAGCCCAGCAGGCCGAACACCGAGCCCACGACGGTGTCGATGATGCGCGACCCGGCCAGGTCGGTGATGGGGTCGGGCGCGGCGGTTCCGGCCAGCAGCAGCGCCATCGGCGTCACCAGGACCGAGGCGTAGAAGAAGTTGCGGCCCACCACCAGCTGGGTGAGCCCCTGGAACAGTCCGGCGAGCACGATGACCACGGCCAGCGGCGGGTGCGTCGCGATCAGCGCGGCGCCGATGAACACGCCCACGAGGGTGCCCAGGGACCGCTGGAGGGCCCGGTTCATGGTCAGGACCACGCTGCCCGCCTGGAGGACGGCGGTCGCGGTCAGGCCCACCCAGTAGTAGTGGTCCAGGCCCAGCAGGAGGCTGAACGCGCCCGCCGCGGTCACCGTGATCCACATGCGCAGCGCGGTGGGGCGCACCAGCGAGTCCGAGCCCAGGCTGGAGCGCAGCGCGTCCCACAGCGCCGGATAGCGCTCGTCGTGCAGGGTCGCGGCGTGCTCGTCGTCATCGTGGGAGAAGCGGCGCGCGGCCTGCGCGGCCCGGGCCAGCTGGCCGTAGAGCCGGGCCTCCAGGGAGCGGGGGCGCAGGCCCCGGCGCAGTTCGTCGAGCTCGTCGGGGTCGGGGCCCAGGGAGGGGTCGGCCACGGCCGGGGCCATGCGCTCGGCGAAGTCGGCGGCCTTCTCGGGCAGGGTCGTGGGGCGCGCCATGCACACCTGGGTGGTGGCCAGGTGCACGTCGGAGACCCACCGCAGCAGGGAGCGCAGCCGGGCGGCCTCGGGGCTGGTGCGGTAGCCGCGGGTCTGGGCCAGCAGGACGATCCGCCAGGCCTCGGCCACCGCCACCGAGGCCTCGTGCTGGGCGTGGTCCAGGTCGGGCGTGCCCACGGCGCGCAGCAGGGAGGCGAGCTGGCGGTAGGCCCCGGCCACGGCGCGGTACTCGGGGTGGCGGGCGCGCACGGGCGCGCCCGACATCGACACCGACCAGCCGATGGCCGCGCCGAGGGCGGCCACCAGGGCGTGCAGGGGGACGTCGGCCAGACCGCCGGGGGCGATGGTGGAGATCGCGCCGACCAGGACGAAGAACAGGGGGCCCGGTCTGTCCACCCGCCAGGCGGCGCACAGCCAGGTAGCGATCCCGGCGGTCAGGCCGATGGAGAACACGGGCGCCCAGGAGGCCAGGGCCGAGGCCAGCGAGCCGAGGGTGACGCTGGCGACGAAGCCCAGGCCGACCAGGGCCAGGGCCGCCGAACGGTAGGCGTAGGGCGTCTTCTTCTCGTACAGGACGGTCATGGAGCCCAGGGCGGCCAGGGTGCCGACCTCCGAGCCGAACAGCCACGTGGCCAGGGCGAAGGACAGCGACATGGACACGGCGGCCTTGACCGCGGTGGTCCACGCCCAGGCGCCGGGCTGGAGTCCGAACAGCGCCCGCAGGTCGACCCTGGGGTGGGGTCGTTCGGCCACCTCGACGCGTTCGGCTCCGTGTCCTTCGCCGGGGGAACCACCCACGTTCATCGGTCCGGTGTCTCCAGTGGTTCCCAGATCTCGCACGATTCCCATCCTAGACCGGGACGAACCGGCACTTAGGTGACTTACTGAACATCCGTAGGGGCGGGCCGTGGACAGGGGCCGGGCCGTTCGGAGCGGGCTGTTACGTGGTGGTGCGCTCCGCGTCCTGCCCGGCCGGGGGCGCCCCGGCCCTCTCCGCGCGCTGTTCGGCCAGCTCGGCGCGGGCCACGGCCCGATCGCGCGCCTCCTCGGCCAGGGCCAGCCGCGCGGCGGCGGCCTCCCGCGACTCGGCCAGGGTGATCTCGGCGTTGCGGCGCTGGGTGTCCAGGTCGGCCGCCAGGCGCTCGCGGTCGGCGCGGAGCCGTTCCAGCTCGGCGGTGAGGCGTTCGCGCTCGTCGGCGGCCGCCGCGCGGTCCGACTCCAGGCGCTCGCGGGTCCGCTCCAGTTCGGCGTCGAAGCGCTCCCGTTCGGCGGCCAGGGTCCGGGCGGCCTCGCCCGCGCGCTCCTCGGCGGTCTCGGCGCG
>NZ_QPFC01001069.1:0-3541 GCF_003427465.1 Nocardiopsis sp. TNDT3
GGCTCGGCGCGCCGCTGGCCGCCGAGCCCTCCCCGGACACCCTCGTGCTGCGCTACCTCGCCGCGTTCGGCCCGGCCACCGCCAGGGACGTCCAGGCCTGGAGCGGGACGACCCGCATGCGCGCGGTCGTGGAGGGGCTGCGGCCGCGGCTGCGGGTCCTGCGCGACCCGGACGGCCGCGAGCTGTTCGACCTGCCCGACGCGCCCCGCCCCGACCCCGACACGCCCGCGCCGGTCCGCTTCCTGGCGCTGCTCGACAACGTGCTGGTCTCCTACGACGACCGCTCCCGCGTCGTCGCCGACCACCAGCGCCCCCACATCGTGGTCGAGGCGCCGTTGACCGTGGACGGGTTCGTGCGCGGGCTGTGGCGGATCGAGCGGACCCGGCGCGGCGGCCCCGCCGTACTGGACGTGCGGCTGTTCGCACGGCTCACCCCGGCCGAGGAGGAGGCGGTCACCGAGGAGGGCGCACGGCTGCTCCGTTTCGCGGCGGCCGACTCCGAGGGCCACGACATCCGCCTGCGCCCCCTGGAACCGTGAACCGGCCGGGGCCCCGGGCTCCGACCGCCCGGCGCCGCCCCCGCGGCTCCGACGGGCGCGGCGGTTCCCGGCGGGCGCCCGGGACTCAGCCGAACACGACCCGGCCGGTCTCGTCCACACGCCAGCCCGGATTGTGCGCGATCTCCCACACCACGCCGTTGGGGTCCCGCACGTGGGCGTGGAAGACCCCGCCGAACTCACCCGGCTGCGGGGCCTTGAGCACCCGCGCGCCCGCCCGCGCCATGGCCTCCACGGTCCGCTCGACCTCCTCGGGGCCGTCCACGTTGTGCGACAGCGTCAGCCCCGACACGCCGGTCGTGCCGGGCGGGCGCCCCAGGTCGCGGTCGAACTTCTCCGCGTCGAACAGCCCCAGGACCTGCCCCGGCGCGACCTGGAAGAAGACGATCTCCCCGGGGACGTCCGCGAGCGGTTCCCAGCCGAGCCCGTCCCGGTAGAACGCGCGGGCGGCGTCCAGGTCGGCCGTGGCCAGAGTGATGAAGTGAACCTGTTGTTTCACGGCGGCTCCGTCGTTGTACCCCGCCCCGAAAGGGCCCGGGGCGGGCGGTGTCCTGTGGCCGGGACAACCTATCCGGGGCCGGGGACACACCGCCCGGAACCCCTCGGACGCGGCGGGTCCGCGCGGGCCCGGGCCCCAGGGCCCCAGAGGTGCCGGGAAGCCCAGGACACCCGGGCCCCAGGGCCGCCCGGGCGCACCCGCGGCTACAGCCCGTGCCTGCGGGCGACCACGCGCAGGACGAGCGAGCGCGGGAACAGCCGCCGCAGCGCGAAGACCACCGGGGCGTTGCTGCCCACCGCGTAGAACGGCCGGGGCGGGTCCGCCTCGACGGCGCGCACGATGGTCCGGGCCACCGCCCCCGGCGTGATCCCCGACGCCTCGTTGGCGTTGAGCGCCCTGAGCATGGTGCGGTACTCGGCCGCGAACGGCGACCCCTCCCGCAGGTACTGGGTCCGCCGCTCGCTGATGCCGGTGTTGATCGATCCCGGCTCGACCGTGGCCACCCCCACCCCGTACGGGGACACCTCGCGGCGCAGCGCGTTCGCGAACCCCTTGAGCGCCGCCTTGGAGGCCACATAGGAGGACCGGTAGGCCAGCGGGAAGCTCGCCAGCATCGAACCCACCATCACCACGCGCCCGTACCCTCGGGCGCGCATTCCCGGCAGCAGCAGCTGGGTGAGCCGCACCGCGCCGAACACGTTGATCCGGAACAACCGCTCCACCGCCTCCGGCGGCAGTTCCTCGAAGGGCCCGCTCTGGCTCTCCCCGGCGTTGTTGACCAGTACGTCCACGTCGCCCGCGGCGGCCGCGCACGCCTCGACCGACGCCCCGTCGGCCAGGTCCAGGGCCAGGTACTCCACGCCCGGAACCGGCTCGGCCACCGCCCCGGGGTCGCGGCTGGTCCCGTACACGCGGTAGCCGCGGCGTGCCAGCTCGGCGGCCACGGCGGCGCCGATCCCCGACGACGCGCCCGTGACGAGCGCGGTCCGCGGGACGGTGGGACTGTTCATGGCGGTCCTTCCGGAGGGAGGCTGAGGGGGGAGGGAGGCCGCGCTCGCGCCGCGCGTGGAAGCGATGATCGCACGCCCGCGCGCGCCGACCGCACCCCGCCCCGGGGCCCGTCGACCGCCCGGCTCAGTCCCAGCGGTGCGGGTCGAACAGGTCCACGGCCAGGTCCGTGCGCCCGTGCCGGGCCAGGTCGGCCAGCGCCTCCCCGACCGCGGAGGCGAACTTGTAGCCGTGCCCCGAGAAGCCCCCCGCCAGCACCAGTCCGGGCAGTTCGCGGCGCTGCCCGATGACGAAGTGCTCGTCCCGCGTCATCGTGTACATGCACGACGCCATCCGCTCGGGCAGCGGGGCCACACCGTTCAGTCCGGCGGCCAGCCGTCCCAGCCGCCGCGCGTCGGCGGCGTCGGGCTCCCGCGGTCCCGCGTCGGGGTCGACCGGTTCGCCCCACTGGGCGCCCTCGCCCCTGTTCCCCGGAGCCTCGGCGTGCACACCGATCTTGACGGTCAGGCCGCCGTCCATGCTGGGGAACCCGTACCACGTGCAGTCGTCCTCGTCCCGGGCGAACACCGGTCCGTGCGCGTGCGGGGACGGGTCCCGCGTGGTGCGGAACCAGCCCAGCACCCGCCGCTCCACCCGCAGGCCGCCGCCCAGCTCCGCCACCTCGGGCACCAGCCGCGGCAGCCAGGACCCGGCGGTCACGACCACCCGGCGGGCCCGGATCACGGTGTCCCCGACCACCACACGGGGGCGGTCCGGGTCGGGGACGACGCGGGACGCCCGGGCGCCGGTGAGCACCCGCGCGCCCGCCTCCCGCGCGAGCCGCACGGCCGCCGTGATCGCGGCCTCGGGCAGGACCACACCGGCGTCCTCCTCGAAGACGCCCACCTCACCCGGGCGCAGCACGTGCTGGGGGAAGCGCTCGGCGACCTGGTCGCGGGAGAGCACCTGGTGGGGGAGACCGTGGTGTTCGGCGGCGGCGACCGACCCGGTGACGGCGGGGCTGTCCGGCGCGCCGAGCATCAGGGCGCCGGTGCGCACCACGAGCCGGGTTCCGGAGGCCTCCTCCAGCTCCGACCAGGCGCGCCAGGCCGACCGCACGAACGGCACGTAGGCGGCGCCCTCCATGTAGGCGGTGCGGATGATGCGGGACTCGCCGTGGCTGGAGCCCCGGTCGTGCCCGGGCGTGAACTGCTCGACCCCGATCACGTCCACACCGCGCCGGGCCAGGCGCCACAGGGCCTGCGCCCCCATGGCTCCCAGTCCGACCACGACGGTGTCGGTCTCCAACGGTGCCGCCACGCGTTTCCCCCAGGTCCGGTGTCCGGGGCTCCGCCGCCCGGAGCCCCGTCCCATGATCCCAGGACCCGCGCATGGCGGGCGCCCGCCCACCCCCAGGGGTGGACGGGCGCCCCGTCTCGGAAGGGAGCCGAGATCCGGGAGTTGCTACTGGATGGGCGGGTAGGCGTTGGCCAAAAGC
>NZ_QPFC01000115.1:0-1359 GCF_003427465.1 Nocardiopsis sp. TNDT3
CCCCCCGCCCACCGCAACGAGGAGAGTGACACATGAGCCAGACGGTGACCGCGAGGTTGGCGGACGCGGCTGAGCGCGCCCTGCCCGGCATGATCGACGACCTGCGCGCCCTGGTGGAGCTGGAGACCCCCAGCGGCGACAGGGACCTGCTGTCCGCCGGACTGGACGGCATCGAGGGGTGGCTGGCCCGGCGGCTGGGCGCGCCCGAGACCCGGGTCCGCTACGACGGCGGCTCCTTCGGCGACGTGCTGGAGGTGTCCTATCCCGGTACGGGGGCGGGGGCCGTGCTCTTCGTCAGCCACTACGACACCGTCTGGCCCGCCGGAACCCTGGCCGGGTGGCCCGTCACGGTCGAGGGCGACCGGTTCAGCGGCCCCGGCTGCTTCGACATGAAGGCCGGGATCGTGCAGAGCGCCTGGGTTCTGCGGCTCCTGCGCGAACTGGACCTGCCCCGGCCCGCCGTGCGGATGCTGCTCACCGGGGACGAGGAGATCGGCAGCCCCGCGTCGCGCCCGCACATCGAGCGGGCCAGCGAGGGCGTGGACCTGACCCTGGTCCTCGAACCCAGCCGGGAGGGCATGCCCAAGACCCGACGCAAGGGCATGGGGATCTTCGACGTGGACGTGCGCGGCGTGGAGTCCCACGCGGGCCTGGACCCCGCAGCGGGGGCGAGCGCCGTGCACGCCCTGGCCCAGGTCGTGCCGGCGCTCACCGCCCTGTCCGCACCGGAGCTGGGCACCACGGTGAACGTCGGCCTGGTCTCCGGGGGGACCGGGTACAACGTCGTCGCCGGGCACGCCCGCTGCGGGGTGGACGTGCGGGTGCAGGACCCCGCCGAGATGGCCCGCGTGGACGCCGGGCTGGCCGCGCTCGCCGCCGCCGACCCGCGCGTGACGGTCCGGGTCACCGGCGGGTGGAACCGCCCTCCGATGAACCCCAACCCGCCCTCGGAGAAGGCGTTCGGCCTGCTGCGCGAGGTGGCCGGGGAACTGGGCGCCTCCCTGGAGGAGGTGTCGGTGGGCGGGGCCAGCGACGCCAACTTCGTCTCCGCGCTGGGCCGCCCGGTGCTCGACGGGCTGGGCGCGGTGGGCGCCGGACCGCATTCGCGCGACGAGCACGTCCTGGTCGGCGGGACGCCGCGCCAGGTCGCCCTGGTGGCGGGCCTGATGGAGCGGATCGCGGGGAGGTAGGGCGGCGACGCCCGCTCCCGCCCGGGACGACGTGTGGACGAGTCGCCATGGGGATGAGTCTCCATGGCGACGAGTCGACACGGGGCGGTCCGGCAAGCGCGGGAACGACCGCTCCGGCGGCGGCCGGACCGGCACGCGGAAGGGCGCCCCGGGACACCGGGTCCCGGGG
>NZ_QPFC01001070.1:0-5141 GCF_003427465.1 Nocardiopsis sp. TNDT3
GTCCAGTACCGGGCTCGGGCCCTCCGCGTATCCCGGCATGATCATCCGATGACCCGCTCTCGTAGTCTGTTGTCGTCCTCGACCGTCGGGGGCGGACAGGGAGAGCTGGGCGGATGGAACTCTGGGAGGCGGCGGTCATCCTTCTCGCCGGTGTGGCGGCCGGCGGGATCAACGCCATCGCGGGGTCGGGGACGCTGTTCACCTTCCCCGTGCTCCTGGCGCTCGGCTACCCGCCGATCACGGCGACCGTCTCCAACAGCATTGGCCTGGCCCCCGGGACGCTCAGCGGCACCATCGCCTACCGCCGGGAGCTGGCGGGCCAGCGCGCCCGCATCCTCCGGCTGGGCAGCATGTCCTTCCTCGGAGCGGTGACCGGCGCCCTGCTGCTGATCTACCTGCCTCCGGGCGTGTTCGAGGCCGTGGTGCCGTTCATGATCGGCCTCGCCTGCGTGCTGATCGTCCTCCAGCCGCGCATCACCCGGTGGGTCCGCTCGCGCAGGCCCGCCCACAGGGACGGCGGCCCTCTGCTGCCGCTGGGCGCCTACGCGACCGGCGCCTACGGCGGCTACTTCGCCGCCGCCCAGGGGATCATCCTCATGAGCATCCTGGGCACCGCCCTGGACGAGGAGATCCAGCGGCTCAACGCCCTGAAGAACATGCTCGCCACCATCGTCAACACCACGGCCTCGGTGTTCTACATCGTCCTGGCCGAGCCCGCCTGGCCGGTGGTCGGCCTCATCGCCTGCGGGACCATCATCGGCGGGTACCTGGGCGGAAGGTTCGGGCGCAAGCTCAGCCCGGCCGCCCTGCGGGTGTGCCTGGTCCTGGTGGGACTGTCCGCCGCGGTCCAGATCATCATGGGCCGGGTCTGACCCCGCCCCGCCGATCCCCTCGCATGGACCCGCCGCCCTCCGCGACGCCCCGTGAGAGGGCTTCGCGCCGGGCCCCGTCGGGTCAGGTCCGGAAGTACCCGCGGCGGTCGGCGTCGTCCACCAGGGCGGTCGCGTAGGCGCCCAGCGCCTCCGACCCCTCCTGGATCAGTTTGACCTTCTCCATCACCTGCGCCCGGGTGATCCCGAAGCGCACCCACGTGCCGCCCTCGTTGTGCCAGTTGGCGAGCATGGGCGAGAGCCGGTCGACCGCGCGGGCGAACCGCGCCTCGGCGGTGGCGCGCGCCTCGAACTCCTCCCACAGCTCGCGGGCCCGCTCGGCCTGGTCCTCGGGCAGGAGGGGGAAGATGCGGTCGGCCGCGGCCCGCTCGCGCTCCGCCTGGGTCCGGGAGTTGACGGTGTCGAAGAGGAAGGTGTCCCCGGCGTCGATCTCGACGATGTCGTGGAGGACGAGCATCTCGACAACGCGGTCGATGTCGGTGCCCTCGGGCGCGTACTCGGCGAAGGTGCGGGCTGACAGGGCCAGGTGCCAGGAGTGCTCGGCCGAGTTCTCCCGCCGGGAGCCGTCCACCAGGAGGGACTGCCGCAGGATGCGCTTGAGTTTGTCGGCTTCCAGAAGGAAGCGGAGTTGCGCGTTCAACCGCTCGTTGTCGACCCCGCTGGCAAAGACCGGTGCCGGTTCCGTCACGTGGTTCGCCCTCCTGAAGGATGAGTCGAAACGGTCAGGTGGGCCGCTCTGCGCGGCCGCCACTGGATGATCCCATGGAACGCGCACCAGCTGTCGCGGCGGCGTCCGTTGAGGGGACGCCGGAGGAGGTGCCAGGGTGCACCCGGTGAACGGGGGGTTTCGCACCGGACCGGAAAGCGGACGAAGCGCCCGGCGGGGCCCGCCGGAGCCCCTACTCGGCCGTCCGGACCTGGTCGGAAGACCTGAGGTGCTGGTGGAACCACTCGGTCAGCGCCCGGTCGGTGAGGACGCCGGCCGGGGTGAGCGGGCCGGGTCGCAGGCCCGGCTCCGGACCGATGGCGTGGGCCAGGTCGGGGACCACGATGTGACGGAGCGCATGTTCGGGTGCGTGGGCCGCCACGGCGTCGTGCAGCGACCGGCCGTGCTCGGGGGGCACGACCTCGTCCCGGCTCCCGCTGACGACGAGCAGGGGGACGCGGTCGCGGGAGACCTCCTCGGCGCGGGCGCCGAAGTCCAGCCAGTCGCGGGTGCTCAGGGCCTGCTCGGTCCACTCGTAGGCCGTGCCGGTGCGCCGCTCCCGCGCGGCGATGACCAGGGCGGGGTCCACGACCGGGTTGACGACGGCGGCGGCGCCGACGGGCAGGCGCCCCTCGGCCAGGGTGAGCAGGACGGCCGCGGCGCCGGCGCCCACGCCGACCAGCCCGACGGGCGCGTCGGTGACGGGGAAGGCGGCGCGCAGTTCGGCGGTGACGCGGTGGAGCTCGGCGGCGGCCTCCTCCACCACCGGGCCGAACAGTTCGACGAGGTAGTCGCGCTCGCCGCGCCGGTTGATCTCGGCGACGCCGCCCTCGGGGAGCCGGGCCCCGAACAGGGGCAGGCCCAGGTAGACCCGCCAGGCCGGGAGCGGGGCCATGGGCACGGTTCCGGCCAGGGCGGCCTCGGCCCGGGGAGGCTCGAAGGCGTGCAGGCCCAGCACGAGCGGGGCCGGGACGTCACCGCTGGCGGGCGGAAGGGCCAGGAAGGGCACTCCGGCGGCCGTTCCGGTGACAGGCCGGGAGAGGGTGCCGGCGTCGGCTACCACGGATGGTCGCCTCCGTTGCGTTGGGAGAAGTGGGACAGGTAACTGCTGACCAGGTGCTTGGCCTCGCGGACGAGCGCGGGGTCGCCCTCGGGGTCGTCGCGGAAGGCGAGCTTGAGCACGGCGTCCGCGGCCTCGACGGCGACGTCGATGGCCCGGTCGAGTTCCTCATTGTCGGGGATGCCTGTGACAGAGACGATGATCCTGCGCAGGCGGATGGAGATGACGCGGTTGTTGTCGGCGCCTCCGTTGAGGAGGCGTGTGTCGACGATGTCACCGAAGTGCAGGCTGCGGAAGCCCGGCACGTGGCGGTGCATGTCGATGTACTCGTCGACCACCGCGTCCACGGCCAGGGTCCAGTGGCTGAAGGAGGCGTCGGCGAGGCGCTCGGTGACGCGCGTGCCGAACTGGTCGAGGAAGCGCAGACCGAGGGCCTGGGTGATGGCCTTCTTGTCCGGGAAGAACTGGTAGACGGAGCCGATGGCGACCCCGGCGCGCTCGGCGATCCTGGTCGTGGAGAGGTTGTCGTAGCCGACCTCGTCGAGGAGTTCGGCGCAGCAGTCGAGCATGCGCTGGACCCTGAGCATGCTGCGCTGCTGGGCGGGCAGCCTCCGCAGCGGCGCCTGCGCGAAGGCGAGTTCGTCGTGGGCGACGCTGGCTCGTCCACGGCCCTCGCGTGACGCGTGGT
Organism: Nocardiopsis sp. TNDT3; assembly: GCF_003427465.1. Classification (NCBI taxonomy): domain Bacteria; kingdom Bacillati; phylum Actinomycetota; class Actinomycetes; order Streptosporangiales; family Nocardiopsidaceae; genus Nocardiopsis; species Nocardiopsis sp. TNDT3. The sequence goes on from NZ_QPFC01001070.1 coordinate 3,345, forward strand.
CGCTTCCCGTGCTGCCTGGGGAGCGTCGTGACCGCGGGGGTGTTGAGCTTCGGGAGTTTGTCGTCACAGCTCCTATGATGCCTTTCCGGAATCACCTGGTTCCGGGGAAATTCCAGTTTCGTTCCACCGCCCCTCCCGGAGCGGGGCCAGCGGTCCGCAGCGGGGGGAGCTCCGGCCGGGGGCTCCCGGACGCTGCGTGCGCGGAGCGCGCCCCGCGTTTGGATAGCGCTTTCCTGTTCGGCTCTGGCATGGTTGGATCAGGGCCGACGCAGCGTACACACCCTCCTGGAGGCTGAGAGCCATGACCACCGCCCCGGACACCACGCCGGAGGAACTCGACGCCGTGATGGAACGGGCCGCCGCGGCGGCGCCGCTCCTGGCCGCGCTCACCCCGGGCGAGCGCGCCGGGCTGCTGCGCGCCGTCGCCGACGCCCTGGACGGCGCGGCCGACGAGCTCGTGCCGATCGCGATGGAGGAGGCGCACTACCCCGAGGCGCGCTGCCGGGGGGAGCTGGGCCGCACCACCTTCCAGCTGCGCCTGTTCGCCGAGACCCTGGAGGAGGGCTCCTACCTGGAGGCTGCCGTGGACCCGGCCGACCCCGACTGGGGCACCCCGCGCCCGGACGTGCGCCGCCTGCTGGTCCCGCTGGGGCCGGTGGTGGTGTTCGGGGCGAGCAACTTCCCGTTCGCGTTCGCCACGGCCGGAGGCGACAGCGCCTCCGCCCTGGCCGCCGGATGCCCCGTGGTCGTCAAGGCCCACCCCGGGCACCTCCGGCTCGCCCGGCGCACCGCGGAGATCGTGGTCGCGGCGCTCGACGGCGCCGGGGCGCCCGAGGGCGGTTTCGCCCTGGTCGAGGGGGTGGAGACGGGCAAACGCGCGGTCACCCACCCGCTCACCCGGGCCGTGGGCTTCACCGGGTCCATCCCCGGCGGGCGGGCCCTGTTCGACCTGGCGGTCTCGCGACCGGACCCGATCCCCTTCTACGGGGAGCTCGGCAGCGTGAACCCGGTGTTCGTCACCCGCGCTGCCGCCGCCGCGCGCGGCGACGAGATCCTGGGCGGGTACGCGGACTCGGCCACCATGGGCTCGGGCCAGTTCTGCACCAAGCCCGGCGTGCTGTTCGTGCCGGAGGAGACCAAGCTCGACGCCCTCGTCGCCGACTTCGGCGGGCGCGCCGCCGCCCCGCTGCTCAACGAGCGGGTCTCCGAGGGCTTCGTGCGCGGGCTGGACGCCCTGAGCGCCCACCCGGCCACCGAGGTGCTGGTCCAGGGCGTGCGCACCGGTGACGACTGGACCCCGTCCCTGCTGCGCACCGACCTGGACTCCCTGCTGGAGAACGCCGAGACCCTCCTGGAGGAGTGCTTCGGCCCGGCGACGCTCGTGGTCACCTACCCCGACGAGCGGCGGCTGCTGGAGGCGGCCGGGGTGTTCGGCGGCCAGCTCACCGTGACCGTGCACGGCGAGGAGGACGACGAGATCGCGCCCGCGCTGCTGGCGCTGGGCGCGTCCCTGGCCGGACGGGTGCTCTGGAACAGCTGGCCTACCGGGGTGGCGGTCACCCACGCCATGACCCACGGCGGCCCCTACCCGGCCACCACCGCGCCGCTGCACACGTCGGTGGGCACCACGGCGGTCCGTCGCTTCCTGCGCCCGGTCACCTACCAGTCGGTGCCGCAGTCGCTGCTGCCCCGGGAGCTGCGCGACGACAACCCGCTGGGCGTGCCGCGCCGCGTGAACGGCGCCGCTCCCTCCGCCTGACCAACTCGCCGGGCGCGTCGGCCGACGCGCCCGGCGAG
>NZ_QPFC01001071.1:0-2328 GCF_003427465.1 Nocardiopsis sp. TNDT3
GCCGGGGCCCCGTCTGGTCATGCTCCGCGAGGATCAGTCGCGGGGCTTCTCCTGCATCTCGTACGTCTCGATGACGTCCTCGACACGCAGGTCGTTGTAGCCGACGCCGATACCGCACTCGAAGCCCTCGCGGACCTCGGTCGCGTCGTCCTTGAACCGACGCAGGGACTCCACGTTGAGGTTCTCGGAGATGACGACCCCGTCGCGGATGAGCCGCGCCTTGGAGTTGCGGCGGATCAGGCCGCTGCGGACGATCGAACCGGCGATGTTGCCGATCCGCGGCACCTTGAAGACCTCGCGGATCTCCGCGCTGCCGAGCTGGACCTCTTCGTAGATCGGCTTGAGCAGACCCTTGACCGCGGCCTCGACCTCGTCGATGGCCTGGTAGATCACCGAGTAGTACCGGATGTCCACGCCCATGCGGTCGGCCAGCTCGCTGTTCTTGCCCTCGGGCCGAACGTTGAAGCCGACGATGATCGCCTCGGCGGAGGCCGCCAGGTTGATGTCGTTCTGCGTGATCGCACCGACACCGCGCCCGATGACCCGGATGCTCACCTCGTCGCCACCGGCGTCGATCTTGAGCAGGGACTCCTCCAGCGCCTCGACGGAACCGGACATGTCACCCTTGATGAGGAGGAGCAGCTCGGAGCGCTCGCCCTCCTTCAGGGCGTTCTGCCAGTTGTCGAGGGTGACCCGGCGGGCCGAACGCGCCTGCTGGGCGAAGCGCTCGCGCGCCTCGCGCTGCTGGGCGATCTGCCGCGCCACCCGGTCGTCCTTGACGACCAGGAAGTTGTCACCGGCGCTGGGAACGTTGGTCAGACCCAGCACCTGCACCGGACGGGACGGCTCGGCGCTCTGCACGTTCTGGCCGTGCTCGTCGAGCATGGCGCGGACGCGGCCGAAGGCGTCACCGCAGACGATCGAGTCACCGACGTTGAGCGTGCCGCGCTGGACCAGCACCGTGGCCATGGAACCGCGACCGCGGTCCAGGTAGGCCTCGATGGCCAGACCCTGCGCGTCCATCTCCGGGTTGGCCTGGAGATCGAGCGCTGCGTCGGAGGTCAGCACGATCGACTCGAGCAGGGCGTCGATGTTGTCGCCCTTGAGTGCGGAGATGTCCACGAACTGGACATCGCCGCCGTACTCCTCGGCCACCAGGCCGTACTCGGTGAGCTGCGCGCGGACCCGCTGCGGGTCGGCGCCCTCGACGTCGATCTTGTTGACCGCGACCACGATCGGCACCTCGGCCGCCTTGGCGTGGTCGATGGCCTCCGCCGTCTGCGGCTTGACGCCGTCGTCGGCGGCCACGACCAGCACCGCGATGTCGGTGACCTTGGCACCGCGGGCACGCATGGCGGTGAACGCCTCGTGACCCGGGGTGTCGATGAAGGTGATCTTGCGCTCTTCGCCGTCCACCTCGGTGGCGACCTGGTAGGCACCGATGTGCTGGGTGATACCGCCGGCCTCGCCGCTGACGACGTTGGTCTTGCGGATGGTGTCCAGCAGTCGGGTCTTACCGTGGTCGACGTGACCCATGACGGTGACCACCGGCGGACGCGGACGCAGGTCCTCCGCGGTGCCCTCGTCCTCGCCGAACTCGATGGAGAAGGACTCCAGCAGCTCGCGGTCCTCGTCCTCCGGGCTGACGACCTCGATCCTGTACTTGAGCTCCTCGCCCAGCAGCATCAGGGTCTCGTCCGGAAGGGACTGGGTCGCGGTGACCATCTCACCCAGGTGCATCATCACCTGGACGAGCGACGCCGGGTTGACGTCGATCTTGTCGCCGAAGTCCGACAGCGAGGCGCCGCGGGACAGGCGGATGGTCTGGTCGTTGCCGCTCGGGATCTTGACGCCGCCGAACGACGGGGCCTGGAAGTCGTGGAACTCCTGGCGCCGCTGCTTCTTGGACTTGCGGGCACGTCCGGGACGGCCGCCGGGGCGTCCGAACGCACCGGCCGTACCGCCGCCGCGACCGCGGCCACCGCCGCCGGGACGGCCACCGAAGCCACCCGGACGACCGCCGCCGCCGACACCGCCGGGACGCGGACCGGAACCCGCGGGGGCTCCCCCGCGGCCACGGCCACCGCCGCCGCCGGGACGGCCGCCGCCACCGCCGCGACCGCCACCCGCGGGTGCGGCCGGACGGGACGAGGGCATGTTCATCGGGCTGGGACGCGGACCGCCGGGCCGGGGACCGGGACGCGGGGGACCCGCGGCACCGCCCGGACGCGGAGCGCCCGCCGCACCGCCGGGACGCGGGGCGCGCTGCTCGCCGCCGCCCTGCGGACCCGGACGCGGACCCGGACGGGGACCGCCCGGACGCGGAGC
>NZ_QPFC01001072.1:0-2900 GCF_003427465.1 Nocardiopsis sp. TNDT3
GGGGGGCGGGCGCGGTGCTCAGGAGGTCCCGGTCGGGAAGCTCCACGGCAGGGACTGCGCCAGCTCGGCCCACTCCTGGGCGCCGATCGGGTCCAGGACCTCGGTGGCGTCCACCTCCACGGGCAGGGTGGCGTTCACCTCCTCCAGCGTGCGCGCCACGTTCTCCTCGTGCGTGGCGTCGTGCTTCTCGGCCTCCTCCACGAGCACGGCGATCATCTCGCCGAGGTCGGAGATGAGCCCCTCCAGTTCGGTGCGCGACATCTGGACGTCCTCGGCGCAGTGCTCGACGGCGACGGTCTTGACGCCCTCGTCGCCGTAGTACCAGACGGTGGCCAGCAGGCGGTCGAGGTCCCCGTCGCCGAGCCGCTCCGCGGCCACGGCCCGCTCCACGAACTGCGTGCTGGCCGGGGTCATCTCGCCCAGGCGGGTCTCGCCGGTCTCGAAGCTCACGAACCGGCTGACGACACATTCCTTGGCCATCCGGACGCGGGCCACCCCGGGCTGCTCGGAGTCCGCGGTCCCTCCGGTCTCCGCCGGCGCCCCCTGCGCGCCGTCCCCGGTGGCGGGCTGCTCCTGCGCTGCCTCTCCGCCCTGCGCGGACGGGCTCTCGGGGGTCTGTGAGGTCTCGGAGGTTTGGGTGGCTTCGGGGGTCTCCGGAGTCTCGGGCCGTCCGACGGGGGCGGTGTCCACCGGAGTCCCGTCGGCGGAGGACGTGCTTCCGTCCGCACCGGCGGGCTCCTGCGACTCCTTCTCCCCGGTCGTCCCGGACGCCGGCTCCGCGGGCTCCTGCGGGCTTTCCTCCTCGGCGGGCCCGTCCTGCGCCGCCTCGGCACCGGCCTCGCCGCCGGAGCTTCCGTCCGACGCGGCGCCGCCCGCCTCGCCGCCGGACCCCTCCTGCGCGGGCTCCTGCGCGTTCGGCTCGTCCTGCGCGGGCTCCTCGGCCTCCGGTTCCTGCGATCCGGACCCCTCAGGGGCGGGCTCATCGGTCCCCTCCGCGGGCGCCTCCTCCTTCCTGGTCAGCGACTCCGCCATCCTGACCAGTTCACCGCTGCCCCACTTGTCCGGCTGGAGGTACAGGGCCACGGCCACGCCCGGCTCGTCGAGCCAGAACAGGTCGCCGGTCTCCGGAGACAGGTAGGCCTCACTGCGCAGCGCCTCGCCCGAGTCCAGGCGCTCCAGCGTCCTCTCGGGAAGGTGACCGTACCGGCGTTCGCGCAGGTCGTCGAGCTGCTCCATGCTGTCCGAGCGCAGGATCGAGACCCTGCCGAGCAGCTGGTCGGGTCCGCGCATCCAGGACAGCTGCGACTGTCTGTTGCCCAGCCGGTCGGTCGTGGTCGAGGCGTGGATCCCGTTCCGCTCCAGCTCGGCGGGCAGGTAACCGATCTCGTAGCCGTCCAGGCTGTACGAGGAGACGCTCTGGCTGATCTCCGGCCAGGCCAGCGTCCGCATGTCCTTCTCGTCGGCCGCCACCGCCCCCGGGAGACCGACCAGTCCCGACGACGCGATCGCGGCGGCGCCGAGCAGCGCGACCCACCTCTTGTGGTGCTTGCGCATCAGTGTTCCTTCCCATCGACTACTCATAGTGATGTTCGCAGCCTCTGGGTAATCGCTCACGGGCGCGGGGGTCAAAAACCGTACATGAAGTAACCAAATGGATGCATTAAGTGAGAATGTCGTCGAACTGTCGGACACATCACCAGATGATGGGCGGCGGATCACCGACTGCTCCGCATACGGTAACCACGAGGTCACCATCCGCACCCAACCTGAGGAAGCAGCCGACAAGTTCACGCGCACTTGGGAGGTCCGGTGCAGCGCATCGGCATCGTCGTCGCAGCCGTGTCGTTCTTCGTCGTCACCGGCGCGAGCGCATCGTCCGCGACACAGGACGCCGACCCCCGGTGGTCGGACGTCACCAGATCCGCAGTCATCGAGTACACGACGACATCCGAACGCCCGCTGATCGCCGTCTCCCACCGCGGAGCCTCCGGTCACGCGCCCGAGAACACCCTGGCCGCCCTCGACGCGGCCGACCGGCTCGGAGCCGAGACCGTGGAGGTGGACGTCCAGCGCACGAAGGACGACGTCCTCGTGCTCATGCACGACACCACCCTCGAACGCACCACCGACGTCGAGGAGGTCTTCCCCGACCGCGGCTCCTACGAGGTCGGCGACTTCACCATGGAGGAGGTCCGCAGACTCGACGCGGGCGCGTGGTTCGACTCCTCCTTCGACGGCGAGCCCGTCCCCACCTTCGCGGAGGGGCTCGACCGCATGGAGCAGCTGGACCTCAACCTCTTCCTGGAGCTCAAGGAGCCCGGACTCTACCCCGGCATCGAGCAGGAGATCGCCGACGAGCTGACCGGGCGCGGAACCTGGCTGGAACCCAACCCGGACGGTGAGCCCCGACGCCTCGTCCTGCAGAGCTTCGACTGGGAGTCGGTGCGGCGCTCCAAGGACCTGCTCCCGTCCGTGCCGCACGCCCTGCTCGGGCGGGTCCCCGAGAGCAGCATCGACGAGCACGACTGGGCACAGATGATCAACCCCAACCACACCACCATCGACGCCGCCTACGTGGAGCGGGTCCACGAGGCGGGGATGGAGATCATGCCCTACACCATCAACGAGCGCTCCCGGATGGACACCGTCCTGGGCTGGAAGGTCGACGGCTTCATCACCGACTACCCCGACGTCGGCCAGGAGGCCATCGCCGCCCGGACCAAACGGTCCCAGCCGGTGGTCAGGATCCCCACGCTGCCCCTGCCCCGCTGACCCGCGTCGGCCCGGGAACCGCGTCCGCCCCGCAGGGGGCGCGATCCCCGGACCGAGCCCGGAGCGCTCCCTGGCCCCGGGCGGTGTCAGGTGGGATGATCGGTCCGACCCACACGAGGACCCCGCTT
>NZ_QPFC01001073.1:0-2778 GCF_003427465.1 Nocardiopsis sp. TNDT3
CGGCTTCCCCTCACATCCGCCAACGCCCCCGGCCCCGCAGCCGGGAACGACCCACGAGAAGGGCGATCGGATCATGTCCAAGACCGATGTCGTCGTCACCGGCCTCGGCGCCACCACCCCCCTCGGGGGTGACGTCGCGACCACATGGTCCGCGCTCCTCGACGGCCGCTCCGGCATCAGCATGCTGCCGGAGGAGTGGCACGAGAAGCTCCCGGTGCACTTCGCCGGACAGATCGCGCAGGAACCCTCCGAGAAGCTCCCCAGGCCGCGCCTGCGCCGCCTGGACCGCACCCAGCAGTTCGCGCTGATCGCGGCGCAGGAGGCGTGGCAGGACGCCGGCTCCCCCGAGGTGGACCCGATCCGCCTGGGCGTGGTGGTCTCCAGCGGGATCGGTGGCATCCTCACCATCCTGGAGCAGTACGACACCTTCCGTGAGAAGGGCTGGAAGCGGGTCTCCCCCTTCACCGTGCCCATGCTCATGCCCAACAGCCCCGCCGCCGCGATCAGCCTGGAGTACACCGCCCGGGCCGGTTCGCACGTGCCGGTGAGCGCCTGCGCCTCCAGCGCCGAGGCCATCGCCAACGGTGTGGACATGATCCGCTCCGGGCGCGCCGACGTGGTGATCGCGGGCGGCACCGAGGCCGCGATCCACCCGCTCAACATCGCCTCGTTCGCGTCCATGCGCGCGCTGTCCACGCGCAACGACGACCCGCAGCACGCCTCCCGCCCCTGGGACAAGGACCGCGACGGCTTCGTCATGGGCGAGGGCGCGGGCATCCTCATCCTGGAGTCGGCCGAGCACGCCGCCCGCCGGGGCGCCCGCGTGTACGCGCACGCCTCGGGCGTGGGCTACACCAACGACGCCTACGACATCGTCCAGCCCGAGCCGGAGGGCACCGGCCAGGCCCGTGCCATCACCCAGGCCCTGGCCGACGCCGACCTCACCCCCGAGGACATCGTGCACGTCAACGCGCACGCCACCTCCACCCCGGCCGGGGACGTGGGCGAGACCCGCGCGATCCGCACCGCGCTGGGCGACTCCGTCGCCGACCGCGTCGCGGTGACCTCCACCAAGTCCATGACCGGCCACCTGCTGGGCGGCGCGGGCGCCGTGGAGTCGATCGCGACCATCCTGGCGCTGCACGACGGGCGCATCCCGCCGACCATCAACATCGAGGAGCTCGACCCGGGCGTGGCCGTGGACATCGTCCGCGACAAGCCCCGGGACATGCCCGCGGGCGACGTGGCGGCCATCAACGAGTCCTTCGGGTTCGGCGGCCACAACATCGCGGTGGTCTTCCGCCGCGCCTGACCCCCGCCGGACGCGGCCCCTCCGCGCAGGCGCACACGACACCGCCCGTCGGGACGAACCCGGCGGGCGGTGTCGTGTGTACGCCGGGCGGGTCCGAACACTTCCGGGAAAGCGTCCCTCACCGTCGGTACGCGATTGCCTCCGGACGTGAACGCCGTCGAACCGCCCTCCCCACACCCCGGTGAAGCTGAGGGGAACAGCCGAGGACAAGTCTTCAGGTGGGACCGATTCGGGGTCACCATGAGAACTGTGACTGCGCTGCATCCCCAACACACTCCCACGGCGCATCCGGACGGGCCGGGTGCGGTCGCCCGCCGCGCCCCGGGCGCTCCCGGCTACCAGCCCGTCGTCGACCTGGACTCGGGGACCGTCGTGGCCGTCGAGGTCACCGCCTCGCCGCCGCCCTCCGTGCGGGGCTCCTACGCGGAGGTGACCCCCCAGGAGGAGGCGGCCGTGGCCGAGTGGCTCCTGGCCCTGGTCCGCGAGACCGCCGTGTCCGAGAGCCTGCTGCCGATGGTCCTGCCGCTGCCCGCGCGGATCCTGGCCGGGGAGGGGTTCGCCCCCCTGGTGGAGAGCCTGTTGCGCCGTGCGGGCCGCCGACCGCGCGACATCACCTTCATGCTCAGCCCGGACATGGCGGAGCTGGCGCGCAGGACCGTGGTGTCCGGCGTCTCCCGGCTGCGGGCGGCGGGTTTCCGGTGCGGGTTCGGGACGGCGATGGTGCGCCCGGACCTGGTGGTGGAGGCAGCGCCGTTCCTGATGCGGATCGACCCGGCGATCGTCTCCGGTGTGGCCGGGGACCAGCGGCACGCCACCGTGGTGGAGGGCCTGGCTCGGATCGGCCGGGGCAGCGGCGTGTACGCGCTGGCCTCGGGCGTGGGCAGCGTCGAGGACGTGGTGCGGCTGCGCCGCTGCGGGATACGTGTGGGCACGGGGCCGTTCTTCGCCGACAGCGCGTGGCGGCCCGGCGAGCGGGTGACCCCGGTGCCCGAGCCGAGCGCCGGACAGGGCGGGGAGGAGGACTCCGGCCCCCGGGTCACCGAGTTCATGGTGCCGCCCGTGGGACTGGACTCCGACGCCACCGCGGAGCAGGTGCTGGAGTCCTTCACCGGGGACCCGGCGCTGAACAGCGTCATCCTCATCGACCACCGGGACCGCCCGGTCGGGGTGGTGGACCGGACGCGGTTCCTGCTGTCGGTGACGGGCCGCTACGGGCACGCCCTGCACGCCAAGCGTCCGGCGCTGCGGCTGGCCGAGTCCCCGCGCACGGTTCCGGCGTGGATGTCGGCGCTGGCGGCGCTGCGGGTGGCGGGCCAGGACACCGAGCGGGTCTACGACGACCTGATCGCCACCAACTCCTACGGCCAGTGCCTGGGCGTAGTGCACATCAGCGACCTCATCCAGTCCCTGTCGCGCAGCTGAGCGCCGAAGCGGCGGCGCCCGTACCGGGTCCCCGGTGCGGGCGC
>NZ_QPFC01001074.1:0-1626 GCF_003427465.1 Nocardiopsis sp. TNDT3
GGACGGCGGGGGCGCGGCGGCCTTCGGCGCCGAGCGCGCCCGCCGCCTCAGCCCCCGCAGCGTGGTCGTGGGCCCCATCAACCAGCTCAGGGGGCTCCTGGTGCCGATCATCGCCGGGCTGGTGCTCGGCGGGTTCAACGCCTGGGTGCTCGCCGCCACGGGAGCGACCGTCGTGGCCCTGCTCGTGGGCGGGATCGTCACCTGGCGCACCACCCGTTACGAGGTCGCCGGGGACCGGCTGGAGATCCGTCGGGGCCTGCTCCGCCGCTCCCAGCGCACCATCCCGCTGGAGCGGGTGCGTGGCGTGGACGTCACCAGCACCCTGCTGCACCGGCTGCTGGGCGTGGCCGTGGTCCACGTCGAGGCCGCCGCGGGCTCCGCGGGCGCAACCGAGGACGGCAAGCTCGACGCCGTGTCGGCGGGCGAGGCAGACCGCCTGCGCCGGGTGCTGCTGCACCGCAGGGCGGTGCTCACCGGTCGCGGGACCGGGGCCGTCGCGTCACCCGCCGAGCCGGGCGGGCCCGGCACGGGCGAGGGCGCCCCGGAACCCGGGGGGACGCCCGGGGCCCCCGGGGGCGACGACACCGTCACCCACTTCGCCATGCCCCGCTCGTGGTACCTGTACGGGACGCTGAGCCTGGGGTACCTGCTCACCCCGTTCGCGGTCCTGGCCACCCTGTTCGGGATGGTCCAGCAGACCGCGGGGGAACTGGCCACCGACTACTTCGTGGACTGGGTGACCACCTCCGACCACAACCTGATCCTGCTGTCCGCGGCCCTCTTCGCCGGTGCGCTGGTGCTCCTGATGCCGGTGTTCGCGGTGGTCTCCTACGCGCTCACCCACTGGGGCTTCACCCTCAGGGAGCGCGACGGCTCCCTGGTCGCCGAGCGGGGACTGCTCACCCGGCGCAGCGTGACGCTGGAGAAGCGCCGCATCCGCGGGTACGAGCTCCTGGACAACCCCCTCGAACGCCTGCGCGGGGCGGTGCGCCTGCGGGCCATCGTCACCGGGCTGGGCGACACCGCCAACCGCGCGGTGCTGCTGCCGATCGGGCCCCGCGCGGTGGTCGAGGACGTCGTGGACCGCGCGCTGGCCCGGTACCGGGGCGGCCTGAACCGGCATCCGCGCGCCGCCCTGTACCGCCGTCTGACCCGCTCCTCGGGGCCTTTCGTGCTGCTCCTGGCGGTCGCCCTGGCCGTGGACGCGGCGTGGCTGGCCTGGGCGGCCGGAGTCCTGGCGGTGCTGGGCGCGCCCCTGGGCGTGGACCGGTACCGCTCCCTGGGCCACGGCCACGACGGCGAGCGGGTGAGCGTGCGCTCGGGCTCGCTGCGCCGCTCCCAGGCGACGGTGGAGCACTCGGCGGTGATCGGCTGGACCTGGACCCAGACCCTCTTCCAGCGCCCGTCCTCGCTGGCCGACCTCCAGGTCACGGTCGGCGCGGGCGCGGGCGGCTACACCGCGCAGGACGCCTCGTTCGAGGAGTCGGTGGCCTTCGCCGCCCGGGTCACCCCCGAGATGGTGCGCCCCTTCCTCATCGACCCGCGGGACGCGGGGCCGGACGGCGGGGGCGTGCGGCCGGACCCGCGCGGACCGGAGCGGACGTGAGGGAGGGGTCGGCCGCACGC
>NZ_QPFC01000116.1:0-6684 GCF_003427465.1 Nocardiopsis sp. TNDT3
GGGGCCCCTCCCTGTTCTGGCGCTTCATCCGCGCGAAGTAGGCGTGGGCGTCGGGCTGTCCGTCGAGCAGTTCCGCGACGAAGCCCTCCATGTCGCCGGCGCGCAGGTAGGGACCCCACCAGGCGTTGAGCCGCTCGTACCCGACCGTGGTGGCCGGAAGAGCGCCGAGGGCCTTGCCGCAAGCGCTGCCCGCACCGTGTCCGGGAAGGACCTGGACGTGGTCCGGCAGGTTCAGGAACACCCGGCGCAGGCTCTCGAAGAGCTGGCGGGCGCCCTCGAACCGGGTGCCGCTCCCCCCTGCGGCCTCGTCGAGCAGGTCCGGACGGCCCAGGTCGCCGGCGAAGACGAAGTCACCCGAGAGCAGGTAGCCGGGGTCGCGGCTGAACGCCCCGTCCGTCACCAGGAAGGAGAGGTGCTCGGGCGTGTGCCCGGGGGTGTGGCTCGCGCGGACCGTGATGTTGCCGACGGTGATGGCGTCACCGTCGAGCAGCCGTTCGGCGTCGAATCCGTACTGCCAGTCCTGACCGCCCTCGCCGGAGACGTACGCGGTGGCGCCGGTGGCCGCGGCGAGTTCGCGGGTGCCGGAGAGGTAGTCGGCGTGGATGTGGGTCTCGGTCACGGCGACGATGCGCATGCCGTGTGCGCGGGCCAGTCCGAGGTAGTCGTCGATGTCGCGGCGGGCGTCGACCACGACGGCCTCTCCGCTGGCCTGACAGCCGACGAAGTAGCCGGCCTGGGCGAGGTCGTCGTCGTAGAGGCGTTCCAGCAGCATGCTCTGCTCCTTGTCCGGTGGGTGCTGTGTGACGTGTCAGCCCTGGTCAGATACTGGGGGGCGTATCCAGAGGGCAGAGGGAGGTCCTGTTCGCGTGCGCTCATCGGCCGGCGGCGATGCGGGCCAGGGAGTCCTCGATGTCGACCTCCCCGCTCGGCCGGTTGTAGGGAAGGCGGGACAGGGCCATGCCCATGGCGCAGGTGTCGGTGACGGCGGCGAAGACCAGCCCCGCACCGACGACACCGGCGACCGCCACCGCCGGGAACCACACCGGGGAGGCGAGCACCGAGCCCAGGACGATGCCGCCCGCCACCAGTCGGACCTGGCGTTCCAGCGCCCATCTCTCGCGGCCGCGCTCCAGGGGCGCCCCCTGCGCCTCCCAGGCGTTCATGCCGCCCTCCAGCACGACCGTGTCGCCCAGGCCCGCCCCCGCCAACGTGTTCCGGCACCGCCCGGCCCGCTTGCCGGAGCGGCAGACCAGGACGAGGCGGCCGCCCGCGCCGGCGACGATGCGCTCCAGGTGGGCGTCCACCTGCTCCAGCGGCAGGTTGACGGCCCCCGGGATGTGTGAGCCCTCGTATTCGGCGGGGGTGCGCACGTCGACGATCAGGGCGCGGGGGTCGGTTTCGAGCAGTACGCGCACGGCGCGCACGTCGATGCCGTGGTCACTCATGTGTTTCCTTCCTTCGGTGGTGCGGGAGTGGATCTGGATACACCCGGGGGTATCCAGTGGACGGACCGGGACTCCGGACACGCGGGAACCCGGACTGCCCGATATCCGCCCCCGTATACTGGGGGGAGTATCCAGAAGCCATGGAGACGCTCCGGTCGAGGCCGGAGGGGGACTCCGCGCGAAAGGCGGCGCACGGGCGCCCGACACCCGGTCGGCGCCCACGAACCCTCAGGCCAGGGCCAGGAACAGCTTCTCCAGCTCCTCCTCGGTGAGCTCGGGCTCCTCGCCCCGCTCGCGTGCGGTGTTGCAGTGCCGCATGCCGCTCGCGACGATCTTGAACCCCGCCCGGTCCAGGGCCCGGGAGACCGCGGCCAACTGCTGGAGGACGGCGGCGCAGTCCTCCCCCGCCTCCATCATCGAGATGACACCGGAGAGCTGGCCCTGCGCGCGCTTGAGTCGCGTGATGGCGTCGCCCACCATTTCAGGCTTCATCTGGTCTCCTTCCGCCCGTGCCCCCACCATACCCCCGGGTGTATCCGCGCGGCCAGTCGCGTAGGTCACACCGGCCCCAGGAGCCTGTCCGCGGATCGGATTCTCGCACCGCCTTCCCCGATCGGACACCCCGGAGTCGGGGCCGCCCCGGGTCCGCGGCAGCCGGGGACGCCCTGCCGGACCCGGCGTCGGGCGCCCCGGCCCACCGGGCCCAGGGCAGCCGTACCGCCTCGATCCCGGCGTCGCTCAGGAGGACCTCGACGAGCGCTGCGGGACCGGCCAGCGCGCGGCTGCCTCCGGCATCTCCCCTCGGCTTCCTCTCCTGCGACCGGCACCGATTCAGGACCGGCGGGAACGGAGGCGCCTGGAGGCACGCCCCGGCTCAGTGCCCTATCAGCGAGTGGAGGACGGCGACGTGCGGTGCGCCGGGAATCCCGCGACTTTCACAGAAGACTCTCATAACCGGTGACGAGTGCGGTCAGGGTGAACCTCATCCGGGCGTCGACACCGGGCAGCCCTGCTTCGAGGGCCTTGTTCACCAAGGGCAGGTCGGCACTTCCGGGAACAGGGTCGCCGGAGTTCTCGCCCTGCTTGGTCAGGTGTTGTCCGAGCACGGACGAGGCCGTCACGTGCACGATGGTCAGGGCGGTCCCAGCGGCGAAACCCGCCGCGGTGAGGATACGCAGGAGGCCTTCGAGTTCGCGAAGGTTCCGGCTGGTCAGGGCAGGGCGGGTGGCGAAGAGGGTGGCCACCCCCGGATGGGCGAGCAGGCCTCGGTGCACATCGAGCGCGTAACCGGTGATCGCCTCCTGCCACGAGTCTGAAGCCTGGGGTTCACGGATCGACTCGGCGAGGACGTGTTCGACGATGGCGTCTTCCAGCGCCTCCTTGTTGCGCACGTGGTGGTAGAGGGTCATCGCCTCCACCCCGAGTTCACGCGCCAGTCGCCGCATGGACAGCGCGGCGACTCCTTCGGCGTCGACCAGCCCCACGGCGGTTCGCAGTACCTGGCGCCGACTCAGACCGGCGTGCTTGCCCTGGACGCGCGTTTGGCTCATGCCACCCCTCGATTGACCTCTCTTACGCCGTAAGAGTAGCATCAAGCCGTCTCATACGCCGTAAGAGAGGTGTTGCGCCATGTCAGCTGAGAAGCAGGAACGCCGCAACGGGGGCGGTGGGAACCTCGCACAGGCGTTGCGGATCGGTGCCGGTTTGCAGGTGGTGTGCATCCTGCTGCCGGTCCTGGACCTGTGGTTCCTCGGGTCGGTGGAGCGTCACGTACTGGCCGCCTACCCCCAGTGGGACGCCGTCGAGATAGCCGCCGAGCGGACAGCGATCATCCTCTACCTGGTGATCGTCGGCGCGACAGGGCTCTTGGGGTGGCTCTTCGCCCTGGCGGCGGTTCGGCGTGGATGGTGGGAACGCGGAGTGGTCACGACCCTGTTCACGGTCGGCATGGGAGTGCTCATCCTCAGTGCCGGGGCCGAAGGCGGTGCGTACGACCGAATCGTTCCCCTGTGGTTGGGCCTGGCCCTGCTCTGCCTCCTCGCCCTCCCGGGGGTCACCGCGCTGGTCGCCGTCTGGCACGGAAGGGACCGATGATGCCGACAAGCGTCTCCGCGCGTTTTCTCCCCCTGGCGGTCGCCGCGCTGGCGGTCATCGGCTTCGTCTCGGTACTGGTCAGTTCGGTCACGTCGATGGCGCTCACCACCCTGGCGGAGGCTCTTGGGACCTCCATGAGTTCGATCGTGTGGGTTACGACGGTCTTCTTGCTGACGGCAGGACTGGCGCTCCCCTTCGCCGGGTGGGCCGTGGACCGGTTCGGCGGCCGCCCGGTGCTGCTGGTGGGTCTCGCGGTTTTCGCGGCGGGTGCGCTGGGAAGCGGATCGGCGGTGACGTTCGAACAGCTCATCGCGGCACGTGCCGTGCAGGGGCTCGGCGGCGGAGTCCTGGAGCCCGCCTGCCTGGCCTTGATCTCGCAGATCACCGATCGCCGACGCATCGGCGCGGTCATGGGGCTGATGTCCATGGTGATCAACCTCGCCCCGGCGGTCGGACCCGTCATCGGCGCCGCTCTGTTGTCCGCCGCGGGTTGGCGCAGCGTCTTCCTCTTCGCCGTACCGCCCATCCTCCTGGCTGGCGTGCTCCTGGCTCTTTCCCTGGGTCAGTGGAGAACGTCCCCCGGCACCGACTCATCAGCCCCAGGGGCAGCTCAGGCCCACCGGTTCGACCTTGTCGGCCTGGCCCTGCTCGGTCTCGGCTTCACCGCAAGCCTGTTCGCCATCGGTCGGCTCTCCGCTGGAACGCCATGGTCAACGCTCACCGCGGGTGTACTGGGCGCACTGCTGTTGGTGGTCTACGTCCGGCGTTCTCTGCGCGTACCCGCGCCGATCATCGACCCGCGGCTCTTCACCGACCGTCGCTTCTCCGGAGCCGCCGCGATCATGGGTATGGGTGGCGTGCTGCTGTTCTCCGTACTCACTCTCGTGCCCCTGCTGGCCGCACGGTCATGGGATCTCAGCGGGCTCACCGAGGCCGTGCCACTGGCGGCCTTCGGAACGGGGATGCTGGTGTCGATGAGCGTCGCTGGAGCGCTCTCGGACCGCGTCGGATCCCGAAGGATCGTCACCACCGCGGCGGCCTGTTCAGCGGGTTCCCTGGCTCTCCTGGCGGCCTGCGCGCAACTCCTGCCCTCCCCCGCGTTGGTGTGCACGCTCCTTCTGTGCCTCACCGGCCTCTCGTTCGGAGCGGTCTCCGCGCCAACCTTCGCCAGCATCTACCGCATACTCCCGGCAGCGATGGCCGGGAGGGGCACCACGGCCGTCCTGCTCGTCGTTCAGCTCGGCGCGGCACTCGGCGTCACCGGGATCGGATCCCTGGTCGGTGCTGTGGGCAGTCGTTCCCACACAACCGTGCTCGTGCTGCTCGCGGGGCTCATGCTCACAGCAGCCGGTGTCGCCGCACTGGCCCTCTCCCGGGAGGCGAGTGCGCGACACGCCGATGATCGGACCACGCGGTAGAGGGATCCAACCGCCGGGGCCCAACGCGTCCACGGCACCTTCGGCCCGGTTGACCGCCGACACCGAGATGAGGAAACACCAGTTCAGATGGGTCGGAACCGTGGATCTGTCTGGGGTCGGTGGCCACAGGCCGCCCCGCACTGCCCGCCGGTTCCGGACGCCCCACCGGGTCCTGACCCCCACACTGTGAGGAACCGTCTGTTCCCACCCGCGCTGGAAAGGCCTCCCACCCTTGCCGACCCTCTTCTCCAAGATCATCGCCGGCGACCTCCCCGGACACTTCGTGTGGAAGGACCCCGAGGTCGTGGCCTTCCTGTCCATCGCCCCGCTCCGGCCGGGCCACACCCTGGTCGTCCCCCGGGCGGAGGTCGACCACTGGACCGATGCCGACCCCGCCCTCCTGACCAGGTGCATGGAAGTGGCCCAGGCCGTCGGCCGGGGCGTTCGCGCCGCCTGGAACGCGCCCCGCGCCGGGCTGCTCGTCGCGGGCTTCGAGGTGCCGCACATGCACGTCCACGTGGCCCCCGTCTGGGACATGTCCGACTTCGACCTCAGCGGCGTCGAGACCGAGACGGACCACAGCGTCCTCGACCGCTCGGCCGAGCGGCTGCGTACCGCCCTCCGGGAACTGGGGTTCGACCACGCCGTCGCGCCCAGGGACTGACGCCCCTCACGGCACGGAGGGCTACTCCTCGCCGTGAGGCGTGTAGAGCATGATCCAGTGGTCCCGCTCGGGGTCGTGGAGCACCTCGATCTCGAAGCGGGACCACCCCCGGGCCGGGTGGCGCATCTGTTTGACCGCGGACCTCGAAACGCCGACCTCCCCCTCCTCCCAGTGGTCGCGGAAGCTCCGGCTGGTCTCGGTGAGCTCGGCGAGCAGGGCGCGAAGGTAGGCGTCCTCGGGGTACCGGCTCAGCGCCGTCCGGAGTTCGGCGGCCGCCGCCCGCAGGAACCGGTCCGCGCCCCCGCCCCCGAGCAGCTGCGTGAGCACGTCGGTCGTGAAGGCCTGGTAGGCGATGTTGCGCTCGAACGGACCGCCGCCGGTCGGGGACCCCAGCAGCTCCCGCGCGGCCTTGTTGCGGGCGAGGAGGTCGAGCCGCCCGTCGTGCACGGTGACCGGCATCGTCTCGTCCAGGCCGCGCAGCAGACGCAGCAGCCCGGGGCGGATGACCGAGGAGGGCGAGGCCGGTTCGGGCGGGGGCTCGCCCCCCAGCCGGAAGAGGTGGTCGCGTTCGGCGTCCGAGAGCCCGAACGCCCGGGCCAGCGAGGAGAGGACCTCACGCGAGGGGCGGGGCGCCCGGCCCTGTTCCAGGCGCGTGTAGTACTCCACCGAGATACCCGCGATGTCGGAGACCTCCTGGCGGCGGAGCCCCGGAACCCGCCGACGGGACACCCGCACACCGCCCCGAGGCTCCGGAGGGCTCATCGCGGCCCTGCGCCGCCGCAGGTACTCCCCGAACTCGGTCCGATCGCTGCTCGACATGCCCCCCATTGTCCCCGCCCCGCGCCCCGTGCCGTCGGGCGAGCCTGGTCCTGCCGGTACCACCCTCGACGCGGTCTTCCTCCCCCGTCCGGCTCCCCGGATCATCGAGAGCACACCGCACCGGGCGCACCGGGACCGCCCGGAACGCGCGGCGGAACACGACGATCGGAGACTTCCATGCACGACCAGAGGCTGACCCCCGCCACCCACGCCGGACTCGCCGTGGCCCGGGAGTTCGTCCGCG
>NZ_QPFC01001075.1:0-2565 GCF_003427465.1 Nocardiopsis sp. TNDT3
CCGTGGAATGTCCGAATCCCGTAATCCGGTGATCCGCGTCCCGTCGGCACCGCCCCCGGGGAGCCACTTCCGGTACCGCACGAACGAGAGGTGAAACGGTGGCCACCGACGGAGGGCAGCACCGTCCGGACCGCGAACCGGAGCCGGAAGCCGAGCCGGAGCCGGAAACCGGACCGGAGACCCCCGAGGAGGCGGAGCGCGGTCCGAGCCGCCTCAAACCGGTCGTGTTCTACGGCTCGTCCGCGCTGATCGTCGCGCTCTCGGTCTGGGCGATCGTCGCGCCCACGCACGCCGGGAACACCATCGGCGCCGTCGTGACGTGGATCACCGAGGTGTTCGGCTGGTACTACTTCCTCGCCACCACCCTCTACCTCGGGTTCGTGGTGGTCATCGCGCTCTCCCGCTACGGCAGGGTCAAGCTCGGCCCCCAGCACTCCAAGCCCGACTACGGGGTGTTCGCCTGGGCGGCCATGCTGTTCGCGGCGGGCATCGGCATCGACCTGCTGTTCTTCTCCGTCTCCGGGCCGGTCAGCCACTACCTGGCGCCGCCCGAGGGCGACGCGCAGACCGTCGAGGCGGCGCGGCAGGCCGTGGTGTGGACGCTCTTCCACTACGGCGTGACCGGGTGGGCGATGTACGCGCTGATGGGCATGGCCCTGGGCTACTTCTCCTTCCGCTACCACCTGCCCCTGGCCATCCGCTCGGCCCTGTACCCGCTGATCGGCAGGCGCATCCACGGCCCGGTCGGCGACGCGGTCGACCTGGCGGCCGTCATCGGCACGATCTTCGGCATCTCCGTGTCGCTCGGCATCGGCGTCGTGCAGCTCAACTACGGGCTCAACTTCCTCTTCGGCGTCCCCGAGGGCGTCGCGGCCCAGCTCGGCCTGATCATCGTCGCCGTGCTCGTGGCCACGATGTCGGCGGTGGCGGGCGTGGACCGGGGCATCCGGCGGCTGTCCGAGATCAACGTCGTGCTCGCCGTCGTCCTGATGCTGTACGTGCTGGTCTTCGAGGACCCCCTCTACCTGCTCAACGCCCTGGTCCTCAACATCGGCGACTACCTCAGCCGCTTCCCCTCCATGACGCTGAACACCTTCGCCTACGACCCGCCGACCGACTGGCTCAACGCCTGGACGCTGTTCTTCTGGGCCTGGTGGATCGCCTGGGCTCCGTTCGTGGGGATGTTCCTCGCCCGGATCTCGCGCGGACGCACCATCCGGCAGTTCGTGGCGGCGACGCTGGTGGTCCCCCTCCTGTTCACGCTGACCTTCCTGTCCTTCTTCGGCAACAGCGCGCTGAGCGTCGTGCGCGAGGGCGGCGCCGCGTTCGGCGAGACCACCATGAACCACCCCGAACAGGGCTTCTACGCGCTGCTCGCGCAGTACCCGGGCGTCCTGTTCAGCGCCGGGCTGGCCACGGTCGTCGGACTGCTCTTCTACGTCACCTCCGCCGACTCCGGCGCGCTGGTGATGGGCAACCTCAGCTCCCACCTGCCGACGCCGCTCACCGACGCCGCCCCGTGGCTGCGCGTCTTCTGGTCGGCGGCCACCGGCCTGCTCACCCTCGCCATGCTCCTGGTCGGCGGGGTGGACACGCTGACCAGCGCGACCATCATCATGGGCCTGCCGTTCTCGTTCGTGATGTTCGTGATCATGTGGGGCCTGTTCAAGGCGCTGCGGGTCGAGAAGTTCCGCAAGGACGCCTTCCGGACCACCCTGTCCTCGTCGCTGTCGGACCGGACCGCGGCCGACCGGCGGGGGCCCGAACGCAACTGGCGGCAGCGGATCCGGCGGGCGGTGAGCTTCCCCGGCAGGCGGGCGGCCGAGCGGTTCGTCCGCGACGTGTGCCGCCCGGCGTTCCGGGACGTCGCCGAGGAGCTGCGCGAGCACGGCGCGGAGGCGTCGGTGAGCGAGGGGGTGGACGAGGCCGTCGGCATCGCCTACCTGGAGCTGCGGGCGCCGATGGGCGAGGAGGAGGAGTTCAGCTACCGGGTGTGGCCGATGGAGGTGCCCACCCCCGCGTTCGCCATGCGCTCGCTCGCCGAGCACGACACCTACGTGCGCTTCGAGGTCTACCTCACCGAGGGCAGCCAGGGCTACGACGTGATGGGCTACACCAAGGAGCAGCTCATCGGCAACATCCTCGACGAGTACGAGCGGCACCTGGAGTTCCTGCGGCTGCACCGGGAGGCGACCTCGGGCTCCGCGCTTCCCGACCACGGGCCGGGCACCGCCGACGTCCAGGACACCGAGGAGCGCTGAGGGCGTTCGCCGGCGGGTACCGGATCCGGTCCGGCCGGAAGCGTCGCCGGTGTGGCACAGCCGGTGTGGCACAGCTGGTGTGACGCAAGGGTTTTGACCTGCGGTGATCCTGTGCCTGTAGCGAGTCCGGGCGGTCGGACCCCGCCACGGGCGCGAGACCACGACGGACGGGGCGGGCCGCACGGTTGGGGTGCGGTGCCCGGGAGGCGTCCGAGTGACATCCGAAATGTCGGGCCGCGCGCGTAGCCTCGTCGCGGATCCGCGGGCGGTGCCCCCGGCCGCCCTCCCCGAACCCCCTCACCGT
>NZ_QPFC01001076.1:0-1468 GCF_003427465.1 Nocardiopsis sp. TNDT3
GGCACCACCGGCGCGGTGGTGCCAAGGCCCGCTCCGTGTGTGCGCTCGGGCCGCGCGGCGTCAGGTGTTGACGCGCACGGCTCCGGCGTAGTTGGCGGTGCGTACCGGGGTGACGCGCACGTCCAGTCCGGTGCGCGGCGCCTCCAGCATCATGCCCTCGCCCAGGTAGATGGCCACGTGCGAGATGTAGTCGGGCGCGGTGGGGTCCGTGCGCCAGAACAGCAGGTCGCCGCGCTGGAGGTCGTCGAACTCCACGCGCTGTCCGGCGTTCCACTGGTCGTGGGTGACCCGCGGGATGGACACGCCCGCCTGGGCGAAGGCCCACTGGAGCAGGCCCGAGCAGTCGAAACCGCCCTCCGGGGTCTCGCCGCCCCAGACGTAGGGGACGCCCAGCTGGCTCTCGGCGTGGTCGATGACCTGCTCGATGACCGAGGGGGCCACGGCCTCGCCCTCGACGAGCGGTTCGGGCGAGTCGGCGACGAGCTGGAGGGAGACGTCCTCGCCGAGGGCCTCGGCCAGGGCCTCGTGCAGCTCGGCCAGGTCGGCCTCGGGCGCCGAGACCACCAGGGCGTTGCCCCTGGGCATGCCCAGCTCGGCGGCGCGCTCGCGGGAGACCAGCGCGTCGATCCCGGCGATGCCGGAGGTGGCGTGCGTCCACACCTCCAGGGGGACCTCTCCGCGCCCGCCCGCGACGGTGACCTCGCGGCCGACCTCCAGTCCGCGCTCGGTGCCGACGTCCTTGGACAGGGCGACGTGGCCCTCGGCGACGCCCTGCCAGATCTCGTCGGACCCGGCCGAGGGCTCGGGGGCGTGGTTGCGGAAGCTGGAGGGGTTGACGCCGAGCACCGAGGTGGGTTCGCCATCGATCTCGACACGGGCGGCGTCCACGGCCAGGACGCTCTCGACGCCCTCGATCCCGCGGACCGCCTCGACGGCCTCGCGCGGCAGGGCGCGGGGGGCGACCGCGAAGTACTCGGTGCTACGGGCCTCGCGGAAGGGGGCGACGTAGGCGTCGCGCCGCAGCTGGGAGTCGGAGACCTCGGGGGACTGCTCGGACGTCTCCTGCCGGGGGCCGGTGGCGCCGGAGGCCTCGGAGGAGAGCTGTTCGCTGATGGGGGGACGGTCCTCGACCACCGGCTCCGCCCAGGCCGGGGTGGTCCCGAAGGCGGTGAAGGCGACGGCGAAGGCGGCCGTGGTTCCCGCACACGTTCTCAAGCGGCTCCGCACGGGGGGATCTCACCTTTCTGCGAGTGAGCCGACCGGGGGTGGGGGACCCCTGCGGCGTACGGCCTGTTGCCGGTTTTGCACTTTCCGGATCCAAGAATGGGCGTACCGGGACGAGTTTTCAAGAAGCCCACGCCGTCCGATACCGGACCGCCACCCGGTGCTCACCCGATGTTCCTCGTCACCACGGGGGTCAGCGGGAAGCGCACCGGGGTGTCCCCGAAGAGGGTGGCGCGGGTCGTGG
>NZ_QPFC01001077.1:0-3417 GCF_003427465.1 Nocardiopsis sp. TNDT3
GGCGGGGCCGCACGGCCCCGCCCCCGCTGCGCGCACTCTCTCTTTTGTGCCGGAATGATGACCCTTGATGTGCATTCGCGGCTGAGGAAGGTAGTCTCCTGTGCGTCAGAAGGGTGGTGCCGCAAACACCGCCCGTTTCCTCTGCGAACGTCTCCGGAAGGGAAGCTCCGACTCCCTCTCCGGCGACGCGGAATGCGTTTTGGGCCCGCCGTCGCGGCAGTTTGACGGATGCGTTCGCGTACGTTCGAAAGCACGGGAAAAGACACTGTACTCCCAGTTCAAGGCTGTTCTCGGAAGGGTTCCGGGTGCGGCGGGGGACAGGGCGACAAAGAACGACAGGAGAGCCATGACCCCCGCTCCCCGCTGTTCCGCGCCCCGGGCGTCCCGGCCCGGAGAGGAACGCCGGAGAACCGTCGCACCCCGGTGGCGGCGCTTCCGCGCCACTGTGGACTTGGATTCGGTCAGTCCGTACACCTATTTCCGGACTTGCAGCTGCGAACGGGAAGATGCACGTGCGCCCTCCCGGACCGCGTCCCGCGCGGTCGCGCGTGCATGCGTCCGTGCCGGCCGCCGCGCGGACGCGCGTGCGCTTCCCGGGAGTGTTCCGCCGGGGGTCCGCGGACCCGTGACCCGAGGAACACGACCCGGACGAGTCGCCGTCCGGTGAGCCCGGACACCTCCTCCACACCCCCGGTCGCTGAAAGGAACCTCCCCATGCCCAAGGACCTGTACGACCTCGGCGAGGTGCCCCCGCTGGGCCACGTGCCCGCGCGCATGCACGCCTTCACCCTCCGGCGGGAGCGCTACGGCCAGCCCCGCGAGGCCTTCGCGCGCGAGGTCGTTCCCGTGCCCCGCCTCGAACCCGGGCACGTCCTCGTCTACACGATGTCCGCGGGCATCAACTACAACAACGTCTGGGCGGCCATGGGCCACCCCGTGGACGTCATCGCCATGCGCGAGAAGGTCGGGGCCGCGGAGGAGTACCACATCGGCGGCTCCGACGGCGCCGGGGTCGTCTGGGCCGTGGGCGAGGGGGTCCGCGGCGTGGAGGTCGGCGACCACGTCATCATCGCCCCGGGCCAGTGGGACGAGAGCGCCGACGACATCCGCATGGGCCGCGACCCCATCGCCTCGCAGAGCATGCGTGTCTGGGGCTACGAGAACAACTTCGGCTCCTTCGGCCAGTTCACCCTGGTGCGCGACATCCAGTGCCACCGCAAGCCAGAGAACCTGCCCTGGGACGTGGCGGGCGGCTTCCTGGTGAGCGCGGCCACCGCCTACCGCCAGCTCTTCGGGTGGGAGCCCAACGTGGTCCGCCCCGGCGACCCCGTGCTGATCTGGGGCGGGGCCGGGGGCCTGGGCACCTCGGCCATCCAGCTGGCCCGGCAGGTGGGCGGCAAGCCGGTCGCGGTGGTCTCCACCGAGGACAAGGCGCGGATGTGCCGCGAACTGGGCGCGGTCGGTGTGATCCAGCGGACCGAGTTCGACCACTGGGGGAGGGTTCCGGATGAGGGGGACACCCAGGCCTACGCCTCCTGGATGCGTGGGGTACGCGCCTTCGGCAAGCGCTTCTGGGAGGAGCTGGGGGAGCGGCGCGCGCCCCGGATCGTGTTCGAGCACACCGGCGCCGACACCCTGCCGACCTCGCTCTACCTGTGTGACAACGCCGGGATGGTGGTGCTGTGCGGCGCCACCTCGGGCTTCCAGGCCGACGTTGACCTGCGCTTCCTGTGGATGCGGCTCAAGCGCCTCCAGGGATCGCACTTCGCCTCCCCGGCACAGTGCCGTATGGTGATCGACCTCGTCGCGGGCGGCCAGCTCGACCCGTGTGTGACGAGGATCGTGGAGTTCGACGAGATCGGGGAGGCCCATCAGTTGATCCGGGACAACGCCCAGCCGCCGGGGAACATGTCCGCGCTGGTCAACGCCCGCGCGGGGCAGACCGGGCTGGACGTCTAGCCCCGGTGTGGACGGGTTGCTGACACCTGGCCGGAAACAGACACGGGTCCATAAATCTCACAAAAACATCTGGGGTCACAGCACCTCCACGAGAGTGTTCTCGCACGTCAGAGATGCTTCCCCGAGTGCTTTTCTGAGGCTTCCCCGATTCGTCTGCCAAGGCTGTCGACCTTTGTTAGTCTGGCGAACCGAACGACGGTTCTCGGTGGAAGTACAGGAATTGTGCGGGGCATGGATACTTGTCTCCGGATGGGGTGTCGCACCCGTCTGGTCCCCGCTCGGGCGGGGGCGCCCCGGCCGAGACCTTCTTCCGGCGCACGGGGCACCCGGCTGCCACGGGGGTCCCGCCCGGGATCCCGGGGCGGCCGCCTCCCCGGGCAGGGCGGTGGAGCGGCGCCGCCGCCGAGCCAGCCCCACCGACGCGAGGAGACGAGATTGTGGCAGAGGCGCCGTCGCCGCGAGACAGCCCCGCTCCGCACCCGCGCGGGGGCGGGTCGATGACGTCAGCGGAGGACGGGCAAGCAGCCAGGCGGGAGGGACGGTTCCGACGAGCCATCTCCCGTATGGTCAGAGCCCAGGAACCCCCCTCACCGGAGACCCAGCAAGGAAATCCCGTGCATCATCCCGTGCATCCGCACTCGCAGAATTCCGGCCGCGCGTCGGACCGGGACAGCGCCCAGCCCACGGGCGGGTCCGCTCCCGAGTCGGGCGCGACGGAGCGCGGCGACGCCGCGCCCCCCGCGACCGGCCCCTTCTCCGGCTCCGCCGAGAACGGGTACCGACCCGCCTCCAGGACCAGCGTCCCCAACCCCTACACGACCCGGCGGGTGAACGTCGACGACGTGGACACCGGGGCCTCCCCGGTCAACCAGTGGCGCGGCGTGGGCCTGGACGAGCCCGAGCCGCGTACCCCACCCATCACCGCCACCACGGACACCATGACTGACACCTCCTCACCGACAGAGCGCGCGGAGCGGCCCCAGGCCCCCGCGGCGCAGACGCAGGCGGCGCCCGCGGACACCACGCCGCAGCCGGCCCCGCGGCCCGAGCAGGCGGGGCGGCAGCGGGCCGAGGCTCCGCACGGGCGGACGCGGCTCCCCGAGGAGCAGGGCCGCTCGCCCCGGCCCGAACAGGCGGACTCCCACCGACAGGACCCGCCGCAGGCCGCTGACGACCACCGCCGGACCGAGCAGCCGCAGGCCGACGCACCCCAGGCCGACGACCACCGCCAGCCGGAGCAGCCGCAGGCCGCCGCGCCCGCCCAGGGCCACCAGCAGCCTCCCCAGGCGTGGCCCGCGCCCCAGCCCTACCAGGTGCCGGGCGAGCGCCCCGCGGCCCCGCAGGTGCAGGGCCAGCACGGGTACGCCCAGCAGCCGGTCCCCGGTCCGGTCGGCCACGACCCCTACGCGGCCCCCGCGCCCTACCCGGCGCCCCCCGGCGCGCAGTACGGCCCCTACC
>NZ_QPFC01001078.1:0-1332 GCF_003427465.1 Nocardiopsis sp. TNDT3
CCGGGGCCGCCGGTCCGCCTTGGCGCCGTCGCCCTGACGGGACCTGCGGCCGCGTCCGCGCGGCTCCGGCTCCCCGTCGTCCTCGTCCTCGTCGAGGTCGCGACCCCGGCTCCCGCCGCGTCCCCGGCCTCCGTCGCGGGCCCGCTCCCGGCCGCGTCCGCGACCGCGCGGCCGTTCCTCGTCGCGGTCGTCGCCCTCGGCGTCCTCGTGCTCGTACTCGTCGTCGTAGTCGTCCTCGCGGGAGCCGGAGCTCAGCGCGCGCATGCCCAGCAGCAGGAGCACGAGCACGGCGAGCACGACGATGACGGCGATGATGATGATGACGGTGACGGTCATGGTGTACGCACTACCTTGGGGAGGTCGGCCGCGCCCGGGTCGCACCGGTGACCGGCCGAGAGGAGGCCGGTCGAGGGGAGGCGGTGACCTCCGGGGACCGCGGTGATCCGGTGGGTTCGGCCTGCGCTCGCGGGGGGACGCAGGCGGTCCGGTGCGGTTTCGGGTCAGGGCGCCGCGCGGCGAGTGGACGAGTATCGGTCATCTGAAATGGGGCGGGGGGCACAGACCCACTGTATGCGTTGTCGTGCTCCGTGTGCAGAGGGCTACGGGAGCTTCCTCCAGGAATCACCGTGACCCCGGATCCGTCAGGTCGTCCGGGGCCGATCCGGAGGCAGCGCCCGCGGTGAACTATGTCACTCGCTGCGTGTGACCAGCGAACCGCGTGCGACGGCCTGGTCCGCGATCGCCTCCAGCGAGGCGCTCAGCGTCGCGCCCTCGGGCAGGTCCAGCGGGCCCCGGAGGGCGTACACGGTGAACCGGTACTCGTAGGCCTCGTCGGGCTCGGGGCAGGGCGGGTCGTAGGCGGACTCGCCGATGCTGTTCTGCCCCTGCTTGGCGTCGGCCGGAACGGTGTTCTGGCGCAGCTCGACGAGTTCGGGGTCCAGGTCGTAGACCACCCAGAACACCTGCGCCACCTGCGGATCGTCCACCACCAGGGCGATCGACCCGGCCTCGTCGGGAAGCCCCGACCAGCTCAGCGGCGGCGAGTACGCCTGCTGGGCCTCCGCGGGGTCCTCGGAGCCGCCCGTGTCGTCCCCGCCCTCCGCGGTGGTCTCGGCCGCGCCCTCGCAGGAGTAGGCCGCGGGGAGCGGCTCGCCCTCCTGCATCAGCGGGCTGGTGACGTTGATGTCGTCGGGCATGTCGCCGTTCTGCGCGGGCGAGAGGATCCCGCAACCCGTGGTCAGGGCCACGACGGCCCCGGCCGCCACCGCGCCGGCGCGCGTACCGGGGGACGGGCGGGCCGCACTCGGCGCACCGGTGGTCCGGGGGAAGGGG
>NZ_QPFC01001079.1:0-4456 GCF_003427465.1 Nocardiopsis sp. TNDT3
GGCGCCGCCGTACTCCGCGGCCCCCTCGCAAGGACCAGGCATGAAGGATCCCAACAGCACAAGGGACATCGGTCCCCGGGTCGGGACACCGCTCTGGCTGTACATGCTGGGCGCCACGGCCGCCGGGGCGGTCCTGCTCCTCGTCTCCGGACTCGACCTGCGCACGGACGAGCTGCGCGCTCTCGCCGTCGAACCGCTCACCTGGGTTCTGCTGTGCATGATCGTCCTCGGCGAACTGCGCCCCCTCACACTCCCCGGCCAGGCGCCCGGCGACGGAGTGCCCACCTCGCTGCCCTTCTCCCTCGCGCTCGTCATCCTGCACGGCCTGCCCGTGGCCGCCCTGGCCCAGGTCACCGCGACCGCGGTCTCCGGGTTCGCGCGCGGCCACGCCCCCCACCGCATCGCCTTCAACGCCGCCCAGTACACGCTCTCGCTCGGCGTCGCCGACGCCGTCCTGCGCCTCCTGCTGCCCGGAGCGGTCCAGGGCACGTGGCTGCCCGCCGCGGGCGAACTCCTGACCGTCGCCCTCGCCGGGGCGGGCTACTTCGCGGTCAACCGCGTCCTGGTCCTGTGCGCGGTGGCCATGCACGAACGCGTGCCCCTGCGACAGGTCATGTCCAAGGGCCTGGCCCAGCAGGTGCACGTCAACAGCGTCCTGCTCAGCCTCGCCCCGCTCGTGGTCGTGGCCGCGACCCACTCGGTGCTCTACGTCCCGCTGTTCGCGCTCCCGCTCGGCGCGCTCTACACGAGCGCCATGCTGTCGGTCCAACGCGACCACCAGGCCAACCACGACGAGCTCACCGGCCTGGCCAACCGCAAGCTCCTCACCCTCCGGGCCCGCGAGGAGATCGCCCACGCCCAGCAGCGCGGCGGCAGCGTCGGCCTGCTCCTGCTCGACCTCGACCGGTTCAAGGAGGTCAACGACACCCTGGGCCACCCCACCGGCGACCGCCTCCTCCAGACCGTCGCGCGCAGGCTCACCCACAGCGTCCGACCCGGAGACCTCGTCTCCCGCCTGGGAGGGGACGAGTTCGCCGTCCTGCTGCCCCAGGTCCGCGACAGCGCCTCCGCGTGCGAGGTGGCCTTCCGGCTGCGCGGCGCCCTCGCCGAACCGGTCCGCCTGGACGGCATGGACTTCGACCTCCAGGCCAGCATCGGCATCGCCCTGCACCCCCACGACGCGCCCGACTTCGCGCTCCTCATGCAGCGCGCCGACGTGGCCATGTACGTCGCCAAGGCCGACCGCACCGGTGTGGAGTCCTACGACCCCGGCAAGGACCGCAACTCCACCGCCCGGCTCAGCCTGTACACCGAACTGCGCCGCGGCCTGTCCGAGGGCGCCCTGGAGATGCACTACCAGCCCAAGGTCGACCTGGGCGACGAACGCCCCATCGGCCTGGAGGCCCTGGCCCGCTGGCGCCATCCCAGCCGCGGACTGCTCACCCCCGAGGAGTTCATGCCGGTCGTGGAGCAGTCCAACCTGCTGCGAGCCTTCACCGGCCAGGTCCTGGACATCACCCTGGCCCGCGCCGCCGGCTGGCACGCCGAGGGCCTCGACCTGCCCGTCGCCGTCAACCTCGGCGTGCGCGAACTGCTCGACCCCGCGCTGCCCGCCACCGTCGCCTCCGCGCTGCGCGAGCACGGCGTACCGGCCGACCGGCTGGTCCTGGAGATCGGCGAGCACGCGCTGATCACCGACACCGACGCCGCCACCGCGGCCGTCCGCCGCCTGCGCGACCTCGGCGTCGGCCTGTCCCTGGACGACTTCGGCACCGGCCACTTCACCCTCGCCCAGCTCGCCGGTCTGCCCCTGGACGAGGTCAAGATCCACGAGTCCTTCACCGCCCGCCTGGTGGACCGGACCGACAACGGCCACACCGTCGTCCGCGCGGCCATCGCCCTGGTCAAGGCGCTGGGCATGCGCGCCACCGCCGAGGGCGTCCAGAGCGGCGAACTCGCCCGCGCCGCCCGCGACACCGGCTGCCACGCCGCCCAGGGCCACCACTTCTCCGCGCCGCTGACCGCGCGGGAGGTCGCCGACTGGGTCGCCGCCCGCGACGGCGGGACCGCGGCCGGCACCCGCGTCTGACCGGGGAGCCGCCGAGCGGCGCCGGCCCCGGGGACCGCGCCGGTCGGCCGACCGGCGTTCGCGGACCGACCGGCGCCGGGACCGGCCCCGGAGCCATAGGATTGGTCCCGATAGTCCTTCCGCCGAAGAAACGGTTCGCATTCCATGACCGCCATCACCCGCGATGAGGTCGCGCACCTCGCACGGTTGTCGCGGCTGGCGCTCGACGAGAGCGAGCTCGACACGCTCGCCGCCCAGCTCGGTGACATCCTGACCGCCGTGGCCAAGGTGCAGGAGGTCGCCCAGGGCGACATCCCGCCCAGCTCGCACGCCCTGCCGCTGACCAACGTCTACCGCCCCGACGAGGCCAGGCCCGGCCTCGCCCACGACCAGGCACTGGCCGGTGCCCCGGCGGTGGAGGACCAGCGCTTCCGGGTTCCGCGGATCCTCGGGGAGGGTGAGTAGCGGTGAGCGACGTCATCAGCCTGACCGCCGCCGAACTCGGCGAGGCCATCCGGGAGGGACGGGTGACCTCCGAGGAGGCCACCACCGCCTACCTGGACCGGATCGAGTCCGTGGACGGCGAGATCAACGCCTTCCTGCACGTGCGCCGCGAGACCGCGCTGGAGCAGGCCCGCGCGGTGGACGCCCGCCGCGCCGCCGGTGAGGAACTCGGCCCGCTCGCCGGTGTCCCGGTCGCCCACAAGGACGTGTTCACCACCAAGGACATGCCCACCACCGCCGCCTCGAAGATCCTCGAGGGCTGGCAGCCGCCCTACGACGCCACCGTCACCGCGCGCCTGCGCGAGGCCGGGCTGGTCATCCTGGGCAAGACCAACATGGACGAGTTCGCCATGGGCTCCTCCACGGAGAACTCCGCCTACAAGGTCACCCGCAACCCGTGGGACACCGACCGCATCCCGGGCGGCTCCTCCGGCGGCTCCTCCGCGGCCGTGGCCGCGTTCGAGGCGCCCCTGGCCACCGGCACCGACACTGGCGGCTCCATCCGCCAGCCCGCCGCCGTGTGCGGCCTGGTCGGCGCCAAGCCCACCTACGGCGGCTCCTCCCGCTACGGGATGATCGCCTTCGCCTCCTCCCTGGACACCCCGGGCCCCTTCGCGCGCAACGTGCTCGACGCCGCCCTGCTCCACGAGGCCTTCTCCGGGCACGACCCGCGCGACTCCACCTCCATCGACGCACCGGTCCCGCCGGTCGTGGACGCCGCCCGCCTGGGCGACGTCGAGGGCCTGCGCGTGGGCGTGGTCAGCGAGCTGGACAGCGACGGCTTCCAGCCGGGCGTGCGCCAGCGCTTCCACGAGACGCTGGAGCTGCTGGAGTCCCTGGGCGCGAAGATCGTGGAGCTGTCCTGCCCGAGCTTCGACGCCGCCCTGTCGGCGTACTACCTCATCGCGCCCAGCGAGTGCTCGTCCAACCTCGCCCGCTTCGACGCCATGCGCTACGGCCTGCGGGTGGGCGACGACGGCACACGCAGCGCCGAGGAGGTCATGTCGCTGACCCGGGCCCAGGGCTTCGGCCCCGAGGTCAAGCGCCGCATCATGCTGGGCACCTACGCCCTGTCGAGCGGCTACTACGACGCCTACTACGGCAGCGCCCAGCAGGTGCGCACGCTGATCAAGCGCGACTTCGACGCCGCGTTCGAGAACGTGGACGTGCTGGTCTCGCCGACGACACCGACCACGGCGTTCCCGATCGGCGAGCGCGCCGAGGACCCGATGGCCATGTACCTGGCCGACCTGTGCACGATCCCGTCCAACCTGGCCGGGAACGCGTCGCTGTCGGTGCCGTGCGGCCTGGCCCCGGAGGACGGCCTGCCCGTCGGCTTCCAGATCATGGCCCCGCCCCTGGCCGACGACCGCACCTACCGGGTCGCGGCCGCGGTCGAGCGCGCGCTGACCGAGCGCGACGGCGACCTGCTGGCCCGCAGCCCCTACGCGGTCGCCCGCTAGGAACCAGCGGCCGCGGCGGAGTCGTCGAGCGCCCGCCGTCCCCGCGAGGGACGGCGGGTGCTCCGTCCACAGGCCGGAACCGGGTCTGGTGCGGCGTCCGCGCGCGGCCCTAACGTGGATATCGGGGGGTCCCCAGGGGCTCCTGGCCTCGTGCTGCCCCGGCGGCACGGGACGGCGCAAAACCGAGGGCCCGCTCCGGAACTGCGCCGGAACGGGCCCTCGGTCACGACCGCTCCGCGGCGGCCGGAAGGGGACTAGCCCTCCAGGTCCTGGCTGCCCGCCGCCTTGCGCCTGCGGCTCAGGTAGAGGGCGCCGCCGCCCGCGCCGAGCGCGGCCACACCGGCGGCGACCAGACCGACGAGCGCGCCACCGGTCACCGGCAGGCTGGGCTCGTTCTGGTCGTCGGCGGGCTCGGACGGCT
>NZ_QPFC01001080.1:0-1233 GCF_003427465.1 Nocardiopsis sp. TNDT3
CCCCCCCGCCGGTGGGGAGGAAGCCCTCCGGCCCCTGCGGTCCCGGTCAGGGGACCCAGGGCCCCACTAGTCCCAGTCCAGGCCGCCGCCGGTCTGGTACTCGATGACGCGGGTCTCGAAGAAGTTCTTCTCCTTCTGGAGGTCCATCATCTCGCTCATCCACGGGAACGGGTTCTCCGTCTCACCGAAGATGGGCGCCAGGCCGATCTGCTCGGCGCGGCGGTCGGTGATGAAGTGCATGTACTTCTCGCACAGCTCCGCGTTGAGGCCGAGCACGCCGCGCGGCATGGTCTCGCGACCGTAGGCCACCTCCAGCTCGCAGGCCTCGGTGAGCATCTGCCGGACCTCGGCCTGGAACTCCTCGCTCCACAGGTGCGGGTTCTCGATCTTGATCTGGTTGATCACGTCGATGCCGAAGTTCAGGTGGATCGACTCGTCGCGCAGGATGTACTGGTACTGCTCGGCGATGCCGACCATCTTGTTGCGGCGGCCCAGCGACAGGATCTGCGCGAAGCCGGTGTAGAACCACATGCCCTCGAAGATCACGTAGAAGGCCACGAGGTCGCGCAGGAAGGCCTGGTCGGCCTCCGGGGTGCCCGTGCGGAACTCGGGGTTCTCCAGGTTCTGCGTGTACTTGAGCGCCCAGGCGTCCTTGGCGGTGATCGAGGGGACCTCGCGGTACATGTTGAAGAGCTCGCCCTCGTCCAGGCCGAGGCTCTCGCAGATGTACTGGAAGGTGTGGGTGTGCACCGCCTCCTCGAAGGCCTGGCGCAGCAGGTACTGGCGGCACTCGGGGTTGGTGAGCTGCCGGTACACGGCCAGCACGATGTTGTTGGCCACCAGCGACTCGGCGGTGGCGAAGAAGCCGAGGTTGCGCTTGAGCATGAGGCGCTCGTCCTCGGTCAGCCCGTCCCTGGACTTCCACAGCGCGATGTCGGCCTGCATGGCGACCTCGGTGGGCATCCAGTGGTTGTTGCAGCCCGCGAGGTACTTCTCCCACGCCCACGTGTACTTGAGGGGGAGCAGCTGGTTGACGTCGGCGCGGGCGTTGATCATCGCCTTGTCGTCGACGTTGACGCGCTCGGCGTCGCGCTCGATCTCACCGAGGCCGCTGGTGGCGCTCGCGCTGTTCTCGGAAACTGCGGTCATGCTGGGGTTTTTTCCGTTCTCCGGACGTACCGGAAGAGTCGTGGCTGGGTGAAGGGGACGGACGCCTCCGCGGCCCGGGGCCCG
>NZ_QPFC01000117.1:0-5593 GCF_003427465.1 Nocardiopsis sp. TNDT3
GGGGCCGCCGCCGGGCCGGTCAGGTCTTGCGCAGCCGCACCCGCCGCACGCGGTGGTCGTCGCCCTTGTACAGGACCAGGGTGGCCCGCCCCCGGGTGGGGCGGATGTTCTCCACGAGGTTGACCTCGTTGATGGTGCGCCAGGTGTTGGCGGCGAACTCCAACGACTCCTCCTCACTGATGGCGGTGGCCATGTGGTGGAAGTAGGAGCGCGGGTCGGAGAACGCGGTGCGGCGCAGCTCGCGGAAGCGGTCGAGGTACCAGCCGCGGATGTTCTCGACCTTGGCGTCCACGTAGATGGAGAAGTCGAAGAAGTCGGCCACGGCCAGGCGCCCCGCGGAGGGGGCCTGGAGGACGTTGATGCCCTCGACGATGAGGATGTCGGGGCGGTGCACGGTCTGGCGCTCGTCCGGCACGATGTCGTAGTTCAGATGGGAGTAGACGGGGATGTCGATCCGGTCGGCCCCCGCCTTCATCTCCGAGACGAAGCGCACCAGGGCGCGGCGGTCGTAGCTCTCGGGGAAGCCCTTGCGGCGCATCAGGCCGCGCGACTCCAGCACCGCGTTGGCGTGCAGGAAGTTGTCGGTGCTGACCAGTTCCACGTCCGGGTGGTTGGGCCACTGGGCGAGCAGGGAGCGCAGGAGGCGCGCGGTGGTGGACTTGCCGACCGCGACGCTGCCCGCGACCCCGATGATGAACGGCGACGGGCGGTCGGACTCGCCGAGGAAGGCGCGCACGGCGGCGTGCCGCTGCTGGGTCGCGCCCACGTAGAGGTTGAGCAGTCGCGACAGCGGCAGGTAGACGTCCCGCACGTCGTCCAGGGAGGTGGGGTCGGTGGTGCCGCGGAGCTCGGCGAGGTCCGCCTCGGTCAGGGACAGGGGTGTGGAGGCCCGGAGCGCGGCCCAGGCCTCCCGGTCCATCTCCACGTACGGCGTGGAGAAGCCGTTCTTCGTCGTGTGAGACACGAATGACCACCCTAGAGCAGGGGGTCGACCGCGCCGGGCGGCCGGTCCCCACAAGTCCCGCCATGGGACCGTAAACGTGCCGGAAACCACATGTTCACGACACGCACCCCCAAAATTTTGCTTCTCCTTCCCTGGGGGTGGAATCGGTTCCACTCGTTGCCTCCCCATGCCCCCGACCTGCGCGGTCTACTCCCCATGCACCAAATGGTCTATACCGCTACCTGGGAAAACGACCAGTGGTATGGATGCCTGGTTGGTCGATTCGACCGGCTTCTTCGCTTACGCTGGCGGCCATGTGCGGAATCGTTGGCTACGTCGGGCCGCAACCGGCGCTTGAAGTCGTCGTGGACGGCCTCGCAAGGTTGGAGTACCGCGGATATGACTCCGCGGGTGTGGCTGTGCTGGGCGACGGCGCTCTGCGCACCGAGAAGCGCGCGGGCAAGCTCGCGAACCTGCGCCGGGCGCTGGAGGAGCGGCCCGTCAGCGGCGACGGCGCCGGGATCGGACACACGCGCTGGGCCACGCACGGCGCGCCGAACGACGTCAACGCCCACCCCCACGTGGACAACGGCAACCGCGTCGCCATCGTCCACAACGGCATCATCGAGAACTTCGCCGCGCTGCGCCTGGAGCTGGAGGAGCAGGGCTGCAAGTTCCTCTCCGAGACCGACACCGAGGTCGCCGCGCACCTGCTCAACGCCGAGCTGGCCCGGACCGGCGAGCTGCCCTCGGCCATGCGCGCGGTGTGCAAGCGCCTGGAGGGCGCGTTCACCCTCGTGGCCGTCTCCGTGGACGACCCCGACCTGGTCGTGGCGGCCCGCCGCAACTCCCCGCTGGTCGTCGGCCGCGGCGAGGGCGAGAACTTCCTGGCCAGCGACGTGGCGGCGTTCATCGCCCACACCCGCGAGGCGGTCGAGCTGGGCCAGGACCAGGTCGTGGAGCTGCGCGCGGACTCGATCACGGTGACCGACTACGACGGCAACCCCGTCGACGTGCGCGAGTACCACGTGGACTGGGACGCCTCCGCCGCCGAGAAGGGCGGTTACGACTACTTCATGCTCAAGGAGATCGTCGAGCAGCCGCGCGCGGTGGCCGACACCCTCCTGGGCCGCGTGACGGTCGACGGCCAGCTCACCCTGGACGAGATGCGCCTGTCCCCCGAGGACCTGCGCTCGGTCGAGAAGATCGTCATCATCGCCTGCGGCACCTCCTACCACGCGGGCCTGATCGCCAAGTACGCCATCGAGCACTGGTGCCGCATCCCGTGCGAGGTCGAGGTGGCCAGCGAGTTCCGCTACCGGGACCCGATCCTGGACCAGCAGACCCTGGTCATCGCCATCTCCCAGTCCGGCGAGAGCATGGACACCCTGATGGCGGTCCGCTACGCCCGCGAGCAGCGCGCCCGGGTGCTGGCCATCTGCAACGTCAACGGGTCCACCATCCCGCGCGAGTCCGACGGCGTGCTGTACACGCACGCGGGCCCCGAGGTCGGCGTCGCCGCCACCAAGACCTTCCTCACCCAGCTGGCCGCCTGCTACCTGATCGGCCTGTACCTGGCGCAGGTGCGCGGGCTGAAGTTCGGCGACGAGATCAACGCCGTGATCGCCCAGCTGGCCACCATGCCCGAGCAGATCGAGCGGGTCCTGGAGACGGCCGAGCCGGTCCGCGAGCTGGCCCGGTCGCTGGCCGACGCGGACACGGTGCTGTTCCTGGGCCGCCACGTGGGCTACCCCGTGGCGATGGAGGGCGCGCTCAAGCTCAAGGAGCTGGCGTACATGCACGCCGAGGCGTTCGCCGCCGGTGAGCTCAAGCACGGGTCGATCGCGCTGATCGAGGACGGTGTGCCGGTCGTCGTGGTGGTGCCCTCCCCCGAGGGCCGCAGCGTGCTGCACGACAAGATCGTGTCCAACATCCAGGAGGTGCGCGCCCGCGGCGCCCGCACCATCGTCATCGCCGAGGAGGGCGACGAGGTGGTCCGCCCGTACGCGGACGTGCTCATCCCCATCCCGGCCGTGCCGACCCTGCTCCAGCCGCTGGTGTCCACGATCCCCATGCAGGTGTTCGCCTGCGAGCTGGCCCTGGCCAAGGGCAACGACGTGGACCAGCCGCGCAACCTGGCCAAGAGCGTGACGGTCGAGTAGTAGCGGGACCGCAGGAAGGGGGCGTGTCCGGCGCGCGGCGCCGGGCGCGTCCTCCTTCGTACCCGGGGACCGGCGTGTCCGGGGTCGGCCCGTGTGCGGAGCGGGCTGCGTACGGGGCGGGTCCGCTCCCCCTCGTGGGAACGCTCCCGTCAGCGCGGTGCGCCGTGCCCCGACCCGTCGTGGGCGGAGCGGGCGGCGGAGACGTCGGGGTGGGTCGGCAGGACCGCGCCCAGCGCCAGGACGTCGAGGATGCGGGTCAGCTGGCGCGGGGGGCAGGCCAGGAGAAGGTGGTGCCGGGCCCCCGTGGCGAAGCGCAGGGCCCGCACGAGGGCGTTGACGCCCGAGGCGTCGATGAACTCCACCGCTGACAGGTCCACCACCACGCAGCCGTCGGCGGCGGCGGCCGTGATCCGGGTGAACGCCTCCTCGGCGGTGGCGATGTCGATCTCGCCGCCCAGCTCGACGACGGTGATCCCGTCACAGACGAACTGGTCCTGTTCCGTGTCCAGCACGGTCACGCCTCGCTCCGGGATCGGGTGTAGGGAACTCTGCTCAGGACGCGGTCGGCCAAATGCCGACATGCGTTGACAGCCTACTCTTCCCGGACGGCCCGTCCGGTGCCGTCCACAGCCCCGGAGTCCTTTTCCGGCGTCGCCTCACAGGCGCGCGTCAGCCCTCACCACCGCATATCGCCCACACGATTTTTCCGCGGTTACGCACCGGTTCCCAGCCCCATTCCCGGCTGAAAGCGGAGACGAGACCGAGACCCCGACCCGACTCCGCGAAATGGTGGGCGTCCACTCTGACCGGGGCTTTCACGCTGGAATCGGCGACCATGCACACCACTCCGCCCCGGCCGCCGTCGAGGCGGCGCAGCTGGACCACGACGCGGCCGTGCGGGACACCGCGCTCGGGGAGGGCGTGGCGGCAGGCGTTGCCCACGAGTTCGGAGACGATCAGCCGGACGTCCTCCAGCTCCTCACGGAATCCCCATCCCTCCAGGGCCCCGGAGGCGAACTCGCGCGCCCGGCGCACCGACTCCGGCGAGGCCGCGAACGCGCCCGCAGCCGCGTCCCTCGTCCGCGCGCGCTCCCCGACCGAGAGACGGCCCAGTGGGTCGTCCCACCAGCCGCCCAGGAGTGCCTGGGAGGCCTCCGCGAGAGAGGGGCGGCTCCAGGAGGGCTCGGAGTCGGTCTCCGAGGACACCAGCTCTGCGTTCATCACGGTCCTCACGAGTGCGCTGTCGGTTGACCCGTCCGCGGGGCCATCGTGGCTTACATCTGTAAGACACAGATGCACGTGCAGCTCAACGTCCGGGCTAGCGTATAGGACGAAGCACCCTTATTGGTAGATCCCTTGCGCAGAATTCACAGACAGGCATCCGTGTTTACTTCAGGCCCGTAAGGGGCTCATAGGCCCCAGCCCAATCCATGTCCTCCCCTGTCCGTAACGGAACCCCGTGGGTATACTGAGCGGTCGCCCGCACCAAAGCCGTTACAGTCGTTGCACAGGAGGCGATGTGGTCGCCGAAGAGGCACAGAATCTACAGGTCACCCAGGATTTCCTGGCCAATTCCAGCGGTGGCCCCACCGTGCTGCGCATTCTCCTGGGAACGCAGCTGAGGCGGCTGCGGCAGGAGAAGGGGATTTCGCGGCACGACGCCGGGTACGCCATCCGCGCCTCCCACGCCAAGATCAGCCGCATGGAGCTGGGCCAGGTCAGCTTCAAGCGCCGCGACGTGGACGACCTGCTCAAGCTCTACGGCGTGGACCGGGCGGACCAGCGCGAGGCCCTCCTCGGGCTGGTCTCCAGCGCCAACGCCCAGGGCTGGTGGCACAAGTACGGCGACGTG
The DNA here is from genome assembly GCF_003427465.1 of Nocardiopsis sp. TNDT3. Lineage (NCBI taxonomy): Bacteria > Bacillati > Actinomycetota > Actinomycetes > Streptosporangiales > Nocardiopsidaceae > Nocardiopsis > Nocardiopsis sp. TNDT3. The sequence goes on from NZ_QPFC01000117.1 coordinate 4,958, forward strand.
CTGCCGAACTGGTTCGGCGTCTACGTCGGCCTGGAGGAGGCCGCGTCGGTCATCCGCACCTTCGAGGTGCAGTTCGTTCCGGGCCTGCTCCAGAGCGAGGACTACGCGCGCTCGGTCATCCGCCTGTCCCGGACCGCCACGTCCGACGATGACGTGGACAGTCGTGTGCAGATGCGCATGCGCCGCCAGCGCAGATTCGTCGAACCGGACGCGCCCAGACTGTGGGCGGTCATCGACGAGGCCGTGCTGCACCGCCCCTACGGCGACACCCGGGTGATGCGCGGGCAGATCGAGCACCTGATCGAGATGGCCCGCCGCCCCAACATCACCCTCCAGATCGCCACCTTCGCCATGGGCGGCCACCCCGCCGCGGGCGGCCCCTTCAGCATCCTGCGCTTCCCCACCCCCCAGCTGCCCGACGTGGTCTACCTGGAGCAGCTGAGCAGCGCCCTGTACTTCGACAAGTACGACGACACCCACCGCTACGCGCAGACGATGGACCACCTCGCCACCCAGGCGCCGCCGCCCTCCGCCACGGAGGAGATCCTCCGCGGCTTCCTGGAGCGCTACTCCTGACCCCCGCCCACGCCCACCGGTTCCCGAGCCCCTGACCGGGGTGCCCGCCTCGGGACGCCC
>NZ_QPFC01001081.1:0-3508 GCF_003427465.1 Nocardiopsis sp. TNDT3
GAAGCTGTGCCGTCCTCCGTGGAAGGTGGCGCCGTAGTTGCTGATGTTCTGGATGATGCGGGCGACCTGCTCGGTGTCGTAGCCCGCCTCCCGAAGCACGTCGCGGACGCAGACCAGCACCTTCTCCGGGATGGCCCGGGTGACGCGGCGGATGTCGTGCGACTGGAAGAGCTGCCGGACCCGGGGCGTGGCCGCCCTCTCCCGGACGCCCATCCGCGGGGAGTAGTCGAAGAACTCCTTGTTGCTCCGGGCCCAGGTGTGCACCCTGTTGTTCCTCCTGGTGGCCGACCGGGAGGCGACCCAGGCCAGGGCCTCGGCCGGGTTGGTCCGCAGGTCCTCCAGGACGCCGAACAGGGAGTCCCCGACGAGCACGGCGACCTCCCCGGCGTCGGCGCCGACGGACAGCGGTTCCTGGGGAACCCGGTAGTCGGGGGACAGGGGAGGCATGACCATGGTCTCGCCCTCGACGTGCAGCAGACCGCCCTGGGTGGACAGGCGCACGAAGACCGTCACCACGACCTGGCTCTCCCACATGCTGATCCCGATCTCCAGGAAGTGCCGGGCGCGTTCGTGGAAGGCGTCGACGAAACCGTCGACCCACTCCTCGCGCAGCGCCCACCTGTTCCGGTCGATCAGCCGCGGGGCGAGGGCCACCACGTCGTCCTGGCGCAGACCCGGCAGGAACACGCAGTCGGCCACCTCGACCTCGCGCCGGGTGCTGCTCCGCACGCCCTCGGTCCCGGTGAGCTTGGGCAGCTCCTCGCGCAGCCTGGCGTAGAGGTCCTTGACCAGGGTCGCGTCGGCCGCGGGAGGGACCTCACGGCCCTCGTCGGGCCGCTCGTACGCGCCGTCCGCGGGGGAGGCCGGGGCGCTCGCGCCGTTCCCGGCCCCGGTCCCGTGGCCGTTGGCCGCCTTCCGGTCCCCGCCGGTCTCCCGGTCCTCCGCCGCGTCCGGCGGCTGCGTCCCCCCGCCGTCCCGGGGCAGGAGCTTGAGCATCACCGGCCAGGAGCTGTGGTGCGCCCCGGTGCCGACGAAGGGCGTGAAGTCGTTGTAGAAGGCCACCGGGACGGAGCCGACACCGCTGCCCGTACGGGGGGAGGCCACCGCGCTCCGGATGCGGCGGAACGCGGTGTTGGCCCTGAACCGGACCCAGCCGCCGATGGCCACGGCGGCGGCGAGCAGGACGAGCAGACCCAGCCAGAAGGGCATCAGGGAGCCGAATCCGGGGCCGGCGGGGAGGTCCTCCGAGGGGTCGGTGGACCCCCAGGGGTCGTCCTCCATGCCTCCCGTACCGTTCATGTCGCCCATGGCGTCCGCCCCTGCGCCGAACAGCGGCACCAGGAGCGGGGAGGCGAAGGTGTAGAGCATGTAGAGGGCGACCGCGCCGAGGACCAGGGACACGCAGCCCACACGGGGCCGGGCGCCGTCGTGCGTGGCGCGGTACCGCGCCGTCATCGCCAGGGCGAGGACCACGGCCAGGGTGAGGAGCCCCGCCGGGAGGTTGAAGGGGCAGACCAGGAGGGCGGCGCCGAGGAACAGCGCCCCCGCGGTGGCGCGGACGTTCCTCGCCCGGACGCACTCCTCGGTGACCAGGGCCGCGTCCAGCCCGGGTTCCCGGGCCAGGGTGCGGTGGGGGTTCTCCACGCGTTCGCGCAGGACGTCGGCGCGAAAGGCCGGGTCGGTCCAGGCCGCGCAGCTCAGGCGTGAGGTGGAGTCGTACTCGGGCGCGCCCGCGACCGCCTCGACGCTCGCCGCGTCCACGCGCGGGGCCGCGCCCCGTCCGTTGTTGTGTGGTTGTGTCTGGGTCACGACAGGCTCCTTGGGGACACCGAGCCCAGGGGCGGCGTCCTCTGACGAGTGGTCGGGGGGATGGCGGTCGGCGGATGGCACCGCCGCCCGGGGCCCTTTCCGGTCGCGGGCTGAGGCCGAGGGGTCCTCAGGGGTCCAGGGAGGGCGTGTCGCCGGGGACCCGCGCGGAGTCCCAGGCGGTGTCGAAGATCCGTAGGGCGAAGTCGTACAGCTCACCCGGTCGGTGCGCGACGATACACGGCGAGTGGCGCCCGTGTTCGGCACTTCGGTACAGCGTGATGAAGGCGATGTTGTCGGTGGCGACGACCCGGTAGAGGTTCGGCAGGTCGTAGAGGCGGATCTCGGTGTTCGCCCCCTCCCTCGACGCCTGGGCCAGGTAGTGGAAGTTGGCGAGCACCTGCTCGGAGAGCAGTCCCGGGCTGAACCCGGGGTCCACGGAGATCAGCTCCCTCTCCCGGCGTTCCAGCCAGTTCCCCCCGGGGCCGGGGGAGTGGGGGTCGGGCAGGAGAACCCGGACGGAGTCCGGCGGCCGTCCTCCGCCTCTCCACAACGGCGTGAAGCCGTCCCGGGTGAGTTCGTTCCCCCGCCCGACCATGACGCGCAGCCACCGTGCCCGGCCGATCTCCTCGGACAGCTCGGACTTCGCGTCGTCCTGGTGCCGGTGGACCCGCAGGGCCCCGAGCCCGCTGAGGCGGGAGGCCGCCGACAGGAGCCACCAGCGGACCCGCCGGGACAGCAGCCACCCCAGTCCGACGGTGGCGGCGGTGGCCGCCAGGGAGCTGGCGACTCCGAGCGTGAACTCCGTCAAGGCGTGCTCCTCGCGTGCGTTCCGGCGGGTCCGCGGCGTCCCGGGAGGTTTTTCTGGTCAACATGACCTTAATGGAGTCCCTGGTTTTGGTCAAGGGGACCTTTAGTAGGATCGGTGGGATGAGTTCCAGTGCGGGGCCCCCGACGCCCAGGTTTCCGGTTTCCGTGACCGTCGACCTCGTCATATTCACCGTGCGTGACGACGCCCTGCACGTGCTGCTCGTGGAACGGGGCAAGGAACCCTTCCTCGGCCGCGGCGCGCTGCCCGGCGGGTACGTCCGACCGGAGGAGGGCCTGGACGAGGCGGCCCTGCGCGAACTCGGCGAGGAGACCGGACTGGACGGGCGCAAGCTGCACCTGACGCAGCTGCGGGCCTACGGCGACCCCGGCCGCGACCCGAGGGGGCGGGTCGTCACCGTGGCCTACCTGGCGCTGGGGCCGGACCTGCCCACCCCCGTCGCGGGGACCGACGCCGCCGACGCCGTCTGGACGCCGGTCGAGGAGGCGCTCGGACCGGGCTTCGGCCTGTCCTTCGACCACGGCCGGATCCTGGCCGACGCGGTCGAGGAGGCGCGGTCCCGGCTGGAGTACACGACCGTGGCCGCCGGTTTTTGCCGGGAGCCCTTCACCATCAGCGACCTGCGCAGGGTGTACGAGGTGATCTGGGGTATCTCCCTGGACCCCAGCAACTTCCGCCGCAAGGTCACCAGGACGGCGGGCTTCGTCGAGCCCACGGGGGAGCGGCGCACCGCGGAGGCGGGCCGTCCCGCGGCCCTGTACCGGTTCGGCGGCGCCCGTGAGCTGTACCCGCCGCTCCTGCGCTCCGGTGACGTGGCGGGGGCGGGGGAGCGCGCCGGAGCCGGTGGACGGGGCTGAACCGCTGAGAGGGCGC
>NZ_QPFC01001082.1:0-3115 GCF_003427465.1 Nocardiopsis sp. TNDT3
CCGCGACCGGCACACCCCCCAGCGCCCCGGCGGACTCGCTCCTGGACACGTTCCACAGCGCCCTGAACACGCAGACCCCGCCCGGCCGGAGCGGACCGGTGACCGGTGAGGAGTCCTCCGACCCCGGGACCGCGCCGTCCCCGCGGCCGGTCCCGACCCGGTCCGCGCCCGAGCCGAACACGGGCGACGAGACCACCGTGTTCCTGATGGAGACGGCCGACGAGGACCCGGCCGAGGAGGGCGGACGCCTCCCCGAACCCGGCTGGACGCGCGAGCGCGAGGACCGGATGGCCGACCTCCTGGGGCTGGAGGACCCGGCCGCCCGCGCCGCGGAGCTCGACGATCCGGGCACCAACCCGCACACCTTCGACGCGCTGCCCCGGGAGCAGCGCGAGGCCGTCGTCGCGCAGGCGGCAAGCGGCTGGCTGTCGTCCCTCACATGGATCCCCTCACTGGACACCGACTCCGTCCAGAACAGGCTGGAGGACCTGACGTACGACGCGGGCGACAACGCGAGCGGTGACGACCTCAACGGCTGGCCGCTCTACGAGAAGAACGGGAACCGGTGGCCGACGCTCACCGAGATCCGGGAGATCCACTCCGACGGCGGGTCCACCCGCACCTTCGACCGGCTCGTCAACGACATCTTCAGGGCGCCCGACCCCGGCCGACGGCTGCGCCACTGGTACGACAACGCGGACGACGCCGGAGCCCTGGCCAAGGCCGCCGGCGGCGCCTACCCGACGGCCGACGAGGTCCTGGACACCCTGCGCATCCTGGACGCCGCGACCGACCGCCCGCTTCCCGGCCCCGTGGAGGTGACCTTCGCGCTGAGCGGGGACGAAGGCCTCCACGGACTCGTCGGATACGTCGAGGGCGACCCCTCCTCGCTGGTCGGCACCGAGCAGCGGGAGGCGGGGTACCTGCGCACCTCGCTGGACCGCTCACCGGCCACCGTAGACGACACCGCGGCCCTGGTCCGCCTGACCGTGCCCGAGGGCGGGCGCGGCCTGTGGATCGGCGACCGGGCGGACGCCTCCGACCCGTACACGCTCCTCCTCACCCGCGGCACCGGCTACCGCGTCACCGGCGTCACGGAGTCGGACGGGATCGTGGAGATCACCGCCGTGGCCCTGCCCGCGGAACCGCGACCGGTGGCCGCACCCCCGGCGGAGCCCGCCGCCGTCCACGACGACGCGGGCCACGGAGGCGACGACACCGGCGACGGCACGGAATCGGACACCTCGGACACGGATTCGGACGCCTCGGACGCGGACACCGACGGCAGGGGCACCCTCGACGAGGACGGCATCCGCCGCTTCGACTCGCCCGGGGAGGTCGACGGGCAGGACCGGTGGCTCCAGGACCCGGCGAACAACCCCCACGCCTTCGACACCCTCACCCCCGACCAGCAAGGGATGGTCGACGTCTACACCAGGTCGGCCTGGATCACCCGTGTCGCCCGCATCCGGCCCTTCCTGCCCCAGACCGTCGCGCGGCAGCTGATGGAGTGGCGCTCCCAGTCCCGGGCCGAGGCCGCCGACCCCGACACGGCGCAGACGGCCCACGGCTGGGACCTGTACGAGGCCAACGGACTGGCCTGGCCGTCCGTGGAACGGCTGCGCCAGATCGCGGCCTCCCCGCGGCCGCTGCCCCCGCGGACCCGGGGGCTCATCCGGTACATCCTCGACGCCCCCGACCCCCGTGCCGAACTCGACCACTGGTTCCACAACGCCGGTTACGCGGGGGTCATCGCCCGGCTCAACGGAGGCGTCTACCCCGACGCCGCCGCGACCCGGCGGCTGTTCCGCCTCCTGGACGGCGCGGTGGACCGCCCGCTGCCCGAGGGCATGGCCGTGTCCCGCGGCATGCAGTCGATCGACCACCTCCTGCGCACGACCGGGGGCGCGGACCCCCGACTGCTGGTGGGCACCGTCCACACCGAACCCGGCTACATGTCCACCACCCTGGGCGACTCCCCGTTCAAGACGGACTCGGGCGGATTCCCCTTCCTACTGCGCCTGGACGTGCCCCAGGGGAGCCGCGGCCTCTGGATCGGTACGCGCAGCCACGACCCGGAGCAGATGGAGCTCACCCTCGGCCGCGGCACCACGTACCGCATCACCGGCGTCCAGGACGGGATCGACCCCGAATCCGGCGGCCCGCAGACAGTGCTCACCGCGACCGTGGTCGTCCTGCCGAGGGCGGTGCCCGACCTCTTCTCGGAGGGGAGCACGGGCGAGGACGGCGTCCGCAGGTTCTGGAACCCGGAGGAGGCCCACTGGTACGGTCACCGCCTCCACGACCCGGCGCACAACCCGTACGCCGTCAACGCGCTCCCCCGGGCGCGGCACGACCTCGCCCGCGCCCTCAGCGCGCTCGCGGGCGGGTTCGACCTCACCCGAACGGACCCGGACGGCGCCCGGGAACTGCTGGACTCCCTGCGCGCGGCGAGCCGTGTCACCCCGGCCTCCACCCCGGCGGACCGGCAGCGGAACCTCGGGTGGGAGCTGTACGAGGCGAACGGCCTCACCTGGCCCTCCCCCGACCGGCTGCTCCAGCTCCTGCCCGTGGAGCAGGGGCGCAACCCGGCGCGGGCGCGGTTCATCACCGACATCCTCAGGCACGGCCCCCAGGAGGCGGCACGCAGGCTCGGCGGGCTGTACAACACGGCCGGGGCCGCCGGGGTCCTGGCCCGCGCGAACGGGGGCGCCTACCCCTCGCCCGAGAGGCTGCTGGACATGCTGGCCTCCTATGAGGACGCCGTCCGCCGTCCGCTGCCCGAGGCGGTCGAGAGCACCTGGTACCTGGGCCACGCGGCGGCGCGGGAGCAGTTGCGCGGATTCGACCCGCGCGACCCCTCCGCGCTGACCGGGACCGAGCAGACCACCCGGGGGTACACCGCGGTCGCGCTCAACCCGCGGTCGACCGGACCGGGCGACGGGGCGGCCGCGGTCGTCCGCCTCGTCCTGCCGTCGGGGGCGCACGGGCTCTGGCTGGGCGACGCGGGCCCCCGCCCCCAGAACCAGGAGGTCGTCCTCCCGCCGGGGACCGCGTTCCGGATCGACTCCGTGGACGCGTCCGGCGGCCTCCCCGTGATCACCGCGCGGGTGCA
>NZ_QPFC01001083.1:0-1766 GCF_003427465.1 Nocardiopsis sp. TNDT3
CGGGATTTGAACCCACGACCTCTTCGTCCCGAACGAAGCGCGCTGCCAAGCTGCGCTACACCCCGAAGCAACGTCCACAAGTCTAGCGGACGCCCGGGAGTGCTCGCGCACGGTTTCCGATCGGAGCGCCGAGGGGGGTCAGGAGGAGGCCACGAGGTCCAGCAGGGAGGCCTCCGGGCGGCAGCAGAACCGCACCGGGGCGTACGGGGAGGTGCCCAGGCCGCCGGACACGTGCAGCCACGCGTCCCCGTACTCGTGCAGACCCCAGGCCCGCCTGCGGTCGATCCCGCAGTTGGTGACCAGGGTCCCGTAGAACGGCAGGCACAGCTGGCCGCCGTGCGTGTGCCCGGCCAGGAGCAGCTGGTAGCCGTCGGCCGCGAACCGGTCCAGGTTGGACGGCTCCGGCGAGTGCAGCACGCCCAGACGCAGGTCCGCCGACGGGTCGGCCGGTCCGGCGACCTCCTCGTACCTGTCCAGCTTGATGTGCGAGTCGTGCACCCCGGCCAGGGCGACGTCGAGTCCGCCCGCCTTCAGCCCGCCCCTGCGGTTGTTCAGGTCCAGCCACCCGGACGCGGACATGGCCTCGCCCAGCTCGCGCCAGGGCAGGTCCGGGGTCCGGCGCTTGTTGTAGTCGTTCTTGCTGGTCCGCCACAGGTAGCGGGCCGGGTTCTTCGGCTGCGGCGAGAACAGGTCGTTGGACCCGTACACGAACGCGCCCGGCCGGTCCAGCAAGGGCCCCAGGGCCTTCGTGAACGGTCCCACCGCGTCCGGGTGCGCCAGCGAGTCGCCCGTGTTGACCACGAGGTCCGGCTCGTGGGCCTCCAGCCCCCGGATCCACTCGATGAGCATCTTCCGGTCGGGTGTCAGGTGCGCGTCGGACAGGTGCAGGATCCGCAGCCGCGGGCTGCCCGGGGGCAGCAGGGGCAGCTCGTAGCGGCGCAGCCGGAACCAGTTGCGCTCGATGACCGAGGCGTAGACCAGTCCCGCCGCTCCGACGGCGCCCGTGATCGCGGCCGCGCGCCCCACCCGGCGCAGGATTCGTCTGTTGTCGGCGCCCATCGCCCTCCTTCGTCGTCACAGAGATCGTCGCAGATCCACGGAGCACGCGTGTGCGAATCCCCCGTCGCGGGCCGCCGGGCCGGTGTGAGCCGCGTCCGCGCGGCGTCCGCGCGCGCAAACCGTTGGTGACCCCGCGGCGCCCCGCCGTAGGATCGGCTCATGTCCGAACTCAAAGCCCGTCTCAAGAACGACCTGACCACCGCCATCAAGGCGCGCGACAAGGTGCGTACCGGCACCCTGCGCATGGTCCTGGCCGCCATCTCCACCGAGGAGGCCGCCGGCAGCACCTCGCGTTCCCTCGGAGACGACGAGATCACCCGTCTGCTCACCCGGGAGGCCAAGAAGCGCCGCGAGGCCGCCGAGGCGTTCGACAAGGGCGACCGGCCCGAGCAGGCCGCGGCCGAGCGGGCCGAGAGCGAGGTCATCTCCGACTACCTGCCCAAGCAGCTCACCGACGAGGAGCTGTCGTCGCTGGTGGCCGAGGCCGTCACCGAGACCGGAGCCGAGGGCCCCCGCGCCATGGGCCAGGTCATGAAGGTCGTCAACCCCAAGATCGCCGGCCGGGCCGAGGGCGCCCGCGTGGCCGCCGAGGTCAAGCGCCAGCTCGCCGGATGACCTGACCCGGCCAGACCGGGCCCGGCCTGGTCCGACTGTGCGCCACCCGCGAACGGCGGGGAACGCGAAGGGGCGGCGGTGTACGCACCGCC
>NZ_QPFC01001084.1:0-2135 GCF_003427465.1 Nocardiopsis sp. TNDT3
CGGCCCAGGACGGCCAGGAGCGTCTGGCGCGCCTGCGCCGGAACATGTCCGCGTTCCAGAAGGGTACGGACCGCGGACGGCGCGAAGGCAAGCAGCAGACCAACGACACCGACAAGGACGCGTAACCGTGACGAGTACTCCCGAAAGCGCCCAGCGTGACAGTGGAAGCGGCGCGGGCAAGAAGGACATCGACTGGCTGCTGGACGAGCTGCTCGACCGCGCGGTGGGCTCCCGCCACGCGATCGTGCTCTCCGCCGACGGGCTGCTGATCGGCCGCTCCCGCGAGCTGGTCAAGGAGGACGCCGAGCACCTGTCCGCGGTGGCGTCCGCGTTCCAGAGCCTGGCCCGGGGCACCGGCCGACACTTCGGCGGGGGCGAGGTGCTCCAGACCGTCGTGGAGATGGAGAGCGCGTACCTGTTCGTCACCGGTGCCGGCCGGGGGGCGTGCCTGGCGGTCCTGGCCGAGGAGAGCGCCGACGTCGGCCTCATCGCCTACGAGATGAACGTGCTGGTCGAGCAGGTGGGCCGTTATCTGGACGCCGCGCCCAGACGCGAGGGCGCTTCAGGGGAAGCCACGCGATAGGGGACGCCATGCAAGCGCACAACGAGTTGCCGCCCGAGGAGGATCCGCACGGCCTGCCCCAGAGGGACGCGGTCGGCGGGTTCGACGAGGGCGCGGCGGTCGGACAGCAGGACGCCGGACCGCTGGTACGGCCGTACGTGATCGCGCAGGGCCGCGAGCACGCCGACACCGTGCAGCTGGACATGATCAGCGTCGTGATCGCGGCCAAGCGGGCCGAGGTCGACGAGATGGCGCTGGAGCCCGAGCAGATACGCATCCTGGAGCTGTGCCGACGGCCCCAGTCGGTCGCCGAGGTGTCCGCGCACCTGGACATCCCGGTGGCCGTGGTCAAGGTCCTGCTCAGCGACCTGCTCAACCGCGGCCTCGCCTTGGCCCGCGCCCCCTACACAGCGAAGAGCCCGGTCAGCCGGGACGTACTCCAGGCGGTTCTCGATGGCATCCAGCGACTCTGACGACACGCAGGCGCCCGTTCCGGCGGCGCTCAAGATCCTCGTGGCGGGGGGTTTCGGGGCCGGTAAGACCACGATGGTCGGATCGGTCAGCGAGATCGCGCCGCTGAGCACCGAGGAGGTGATGACCGAGGCCAGCTACGGGATCGACGACCTGTCGGGCGTGGAGGCCAAGACGACCACGACCGTGGCGCTGGACTTCGGCCGCATCACCATCAACGACCACCTGGTGCTGTACCTGTTCGGGACCCCGGGTCAGGAGCGGTTCTGGTTCATGTGGGAGGAGCTGTCCGAGGGGGCGCTGGGCGCGGTGGTCATCGCCGACACCCGCCGCCTGGAGACGTGCTTCGCCGCGGTGGACTTCTTCGAGCGGCGCGGCGTGCCGTTCGTGGTGGCGGTGAACTGCTTCGAGGGCGCCCACCGGTACGAGCCCGAGGAGGTCCGCACCGCGCTGAGCCTGGACCCCGCGATCCCGGTCGTGCTGTGCGACGCGCGTGAGCGCGAGTCGGCCAAGGCGGTGCTGGTGACGCTGGTGAACCGGGTGGCCGAGCGGATGGCCGCCTGAGTCCGCTCCACCGAAGGGGCGGGGGCCGGTCCCCCGCCCCTTTCGCGTGGCCCGCCGGGGACGGACTTCGGGGTTTCGGACGCCCTGCCGGGTTTGCGGACACGTTCGTCCCCCCGGAACCGGTGTACACAAGGGGCTTCCAGGTAAAGTGCGCCCCGTGGAGCGCCGCGGGCGCGCCACACCCGCAGACCATGGCCCCGTCCGAGCGGGCCCGCACGAAGGTGACTGGAGTTGCCCATGAAGCGGTTCGAGTGGCGCGACCGGATCCATGCCCTGGACGCCGAGGACGACTGTGAGCAGATCGTGCGCATCCTCGGCAGCCACGAGTTCCCGTGGGACATCGAACAGGCCCTGGGCCTGGCCCTGTACCGCACCTACGCCGTGCCCAGCATCGGCGAGCTGCTGGCGCACACGCGCGAGTTCACCGAGCGCACGCAGCACCGCTACGACGACACGGCGCTGATCCTCAACGACATCATGGAGCACGGATTCGGTCCGGGCCGCGGCCGCGACGCGCTGCGCCGGATGAACCAGATGC
>NZ_QPFC01001085.1:0-1683 GCF_003427465.1 Nocardiopsis sp. TNDT3
CCCCCGCCGCGCGGCGCGTCCACCGGCCCCGGCGCGCGCCCTCCCCCGGGACGATCGCCCTCTACACGGTCTCCGCCCTGGCCGGAGCCCTCTGGCTCATCCCCCTCCTGTGGGCCTTCGCCACCTCGGTCAAACCCGAGGGCGAGACCACCGTCATGCCGCCCTCCTGGCTCACCGACAACGCCACCTTCGAGGCGTACGCCCTCGTGCTGGGGCGCGGGGACATCCTGCGCTGGACGGCGAACTCCCTCATCACCACGGCCATCGTCACCGCCCTCACCCTGGTGGTCTGCGTCCTGGCCGCCTACGGGTTCTCCCGCTTCGACTTCCGCGGCAGGCCGTGGCTGTTCACGCTCGTCATCGGCGGCATCCTCATCCCGCCGCAGACCCTGATCGTGCCGCAGTTCGTCCTGATGACCCAGCTCGGACTGGTGGACACCTACTGGGGTGTCGCGCTGCCGCAGGTGGTCGCGCCGGTGTTCGTGTTCATCCTCAAACGCTTCTTCGACGCCATCCCCCGCGAGTACGAGGACGCCGCCAGGATGGACGGCGCCGGAGCGCCGCGCGTCCTGTGGAACGTGATCCTGCCGCTGTCGAGGCCGGTCCTGGCCGCGGTCGGCATCTTCGCCTTCATCGGCGCCTGGAACAACTTCCTGTGGCCCTTCCTGGTCACGAACGACCCCGAGATGATGACGCTCACCGTCGGGCTGGGCACCGTGGCCGGACAGTACGGGGTCCAGTACGCCCAGGTCATGGCCTCGGCCGTGCTGGGAGCGGTCCCGCTGCTGGTCGTCTTCCTGCTCTTCCAGCGCCACATCGTCACCGGTGTGGCCGGAGCGGGCATCAAGGGCTGACCCCACCAACCACCCCGAGGAGAACGCATGCTCCGAGCCTCCGTCACCGTCGACCCGGCGGCCATCGTCTCCCCCGTGCACCGCCGCACCTTCGGCTCGTTCGTCGAGCACATGGGCCGCTGCGTCTACACCGGCATCTACGAACCCGGGCACCCGACGGCCGACGCCGACGGCTTCCGACGCGACGTCGCGGACCTGGTCCGGGAACTGGGCGTCACCACCGTGCGCTACCCGGGCGGCAACTTCGTGTCCGGGTACCGGTGGGAGGACGGCGTCGGCCCCCGGGACCGCCGACCGGTCCGCCGCGACCTGGCCTGGCACAGCATCGAGACCAACCAGTTCGGCCTCGACGAGTTCACCGCCTGGTGCCGCGGCCTGGACATCGAGCCGATGATGGCGGTCAACCTCGGCACCCGCGGCCTGGCCGAGGCCCTGGACCTGCTGGAGTACTGCAACCACCCCGGCGGCACCCACCTGTCCGACCAGCGCGCCGCCAACGGGCACCCCGAACCGCACGGCATCCGCATGTGGTGCCTGGGCAACGAGATGGACGGCCCCTGGCAGATCGGCCACCTCGACGCGCGCTCCTACGGACGCAAGGCCGGGCAGGTGGCGCGCGCCATGAGGATGGCCGACCGCGACCTCGAACTGGTCGTCTGCGGCAGCTCCGGATCGGCCATGCCCACCTTCGGCCAGTGGGAGGCCACCGTCCTGGAGGAGACCTACGACGCGGTGGACCACATCTCGCTGCACGCGTACTACGAGGAGCGCGACGGGGACCTGGCCGACTTCCTCGGCTCGTCGACCGACATGGACCGCTTCATCGACT
>NZ_QPFC01001086.1:0-5782 GCF_003427465.1 Nocardiopsis sp. TNDT3
CCCCGAGGCGGGGTCCCCGGAGGAGGAGTTCCCGCGCGCCCCGGAGACGGCGCCCCGCCGCCGCCCCGAGCCGCCGTCCTTCTCCCGGCCGCGCCGCCGCGGTCGGCGCCGCTTCCGCCTGCGCTGGCTGGTCAGCCTGCTGCTGGTCACCGCCCTGGCCGTCCCGGTCGGCACCTGGGCCTGGGTCTGGTACGTGGCCCGCCAGGACGAGCGCACCCCCTCCGACGCCATCGTCGTGCTCGGCGCCAGCCAGTACAACGGCGTGCCCTCGCCCGTCTTCGAGGCCCGGCTGCGCCAAGCCCAGGTCCTCTACCTGGAGGGCGTGGCCCCGGTCATCGTCACCGTCGGCGGCAAGCTGCCCGGCGACAACTTCACCGAGGCCGCCTCCGGACGCAACTGGCTGATCGAGGTGGGCGTCCCCGGCGACCAGGTCATCGCGGTGGAGGAGGGGAGTGACACCCTCCAGAGCATCGAAGCCGTCGCCGGGGTCTTCGAGGCCAACTCCTGGGACACCGCCATCCTCGTCTCCGACCCCTGGCACAGCCTGCGCTCCGAACGCATGGCCGCCGCCCACGGCATCGAGGCGGGCACCTCGCCCTCGCGGTCGGGGCCCGCGGTCATCGAGCGCCGCACCCAGCTGTGGTACATCACCAGGGAGACCGCGGCGCTCTGGTACTACTGGATCTTCAACGACAGCAGCGACATCCAGGTCGATGCCGCCTGACCAGCGCGGACGGTGCCCGGGTCGTAGCTGGGAAGTAGGCTCGCACACACGATGACGAACAATCCCCGCGAGGGCGGAGCGCTCGGCTACACCGACCAGGACACCGAGCGCATGGCCCTGGAGAACCGCAAGAACCGGGCCCGCGACCCCTTCGAGCGGGACCGGGCCCGGGTCCTGCACAGCGCCGCCCTGCGCCGCCTGGCCGCCAAGACCCAGGTCGTCCAGCCCGGTGTGAGCGACTTCCCGCGCACCCGCCTCACCCACTCCCTGGAGTGCGCCCAGATCGGCCGCGAACTCGGCCAGGCCCTGGGCTGCGACCCCGACCTGGTGGAGGCGGCCTGCCTGTCCCACGACCTGGGCCACCCGCCCTTCGGCCACAACGGCGAGCGCGCCCTGGACGAGGCCGCCGCCGACTGCGGCGGGTTCGAGGGCAACGCCCAGAGCCTGCGCCTGCTCGTGCGCCTGGAGGGCAAGGTCATCGACCCCGACGGGCGCAGCGCGGGGCTCAACCTCACCCGCGCCACCCTCGACGCCACCGTCAAGTACCCCTGGCTCCGGGGCGAGGGCGGCGACACCCACAAGTTCAACTGCTACCCCGACGACACCGAGGTGTTCGACTGGCTGCGCAGGGACGCGCCCCCGGGCCGCACCTGCTTCGAGGCCCAGGTCATGGACTGGGCCGACGACGTCGCCTACTCCGTGCACGACGTCGAGGACGCCCTGCACGCCGGGCTGGTGGACCCCGCGGCCCTGCGCGGCGCCGCCGAGCGCGCCGAGGTCGTGCGGATCGCCGCCGCCGACTACTGCGACGCCGACCCGGCCGAACTCGACGAGGTCTTCACCGACCTGATCGCCCACCCCGCGTGGCCGCGCGAGTTCACCGGGGACCTCGCCTCGCTCGCCGCGCTCAAGAACCTCACCAGCGGGCTCATCGGCCGCTTCTGCCGGGCCGCGGAGGAGGCCACCCGCGCCGCGTACGGTCCCGGGCGCCTCACCCGTTACGGCGGCGACCTCATCGTGCCCCGCCGCCCCCTGCTGGAGTGCGCCCTGCTCAAGGCGGTCGCCGCCCACTTCGTGCTCTCGCGGGAGGAGGCCCGGGTCTACCAGGCCGAGGAACGCCGCCTGATCACCGAGCTGGTCGGCCTCCTGTGGAAGAACGCCCCCGAGGGCCTGGACCCGCAGTTCCGCGCCGCCTTCACCGGGGCCGCCGACGACTCCGCCGCCCTGCGCGTGGTCATCGACCAGGTCGCCTCGCTCACCGACACCTCCGCGACCGCGCTGCACGCCAGCCTCACGGGCTGAGCGCGGGACCGCGCCCGCGTCCCCGGCCCCTTCCCCCGTTTCCACGACCGGGGTGAAGGGGGGTTGACTTCACTGATGTGAGCGCTAACAATGTTGCGCACATCACAGAAGCCCCCCTTCCTGTGTCCGGAGGTGTCGTCCCGGTGAAACCCCCAGGTGGCCGTACCCCCGTCATGGCGGACGTGGCCCGGCTGGCCGGAGTCTCCCACCAGACGGTGTCGCGCGTGGTCAACGGCCACCCCAACGTCCGCGAGGAGACGGTGCTCCGGGTACGCGACGCCATCGAGGAGTTGGGCTACCACCGCAACTCCACCGCGCGCGCCCTGGTCACCCGCCGCACCAACGTGCTCGGCGTCATCGCCTTCGACCCCACGCTCTTCGGCCCGGCGCAGACCCTGGCGGGGATCGAGCGGGCCGCGCGCGAGGCGGGCTACTTCCTGAGCATGGTCAGCCTCGACGACGTGTCTCCCGAGGGCGTGGTCGCGGCCGCCGACTACCTGATCCAGCAATCGGTCGAGGGCTGCGTGGCGATCGCCCCCCAGCGCGCCCTGGTGGAGGCGCTGGCCGCGCTGCCCGGCCCCGGGCCCCTGGTCGCGGTCGAGGGCGGAGAGGGCTCGGGCCTTCCCGTCGTCTGCGTCGACCAGGCCCAGGGCGCCCACGACGCCGTCCGCCACCTGCTCGACCTGGGCCACACGACCGTCCACCACGTGGAGGGCGACCCCCTGTGGCTGGAGTCAGCGGCCCGGGTGGTCGGGTGGCGCCGGGCACTGGAGGAGGCCGGGGCGCCTGTCCCCGAACCGCTCCAGGGGGACTGGAGCCCCCGGTCGGGCTACGAGCTGGGCCTGGCGCTGGTGCGCAGGCGCGCCTCGGGGGAGCGGGTCACGGCGATCTTCGTGGGCAACGACCAGATGGCCATCGGCGTGCTGCGCGCGCTGCACGAGGCGGACCTGCACGTCCCCGGCGACGTCAGCGTGGTCGGCTTCGACGACATCCCCGAGGCCGAGTACCTGACCCCGTCCCTGACCACCGTCCACCAGGACTTCGCCCAGGTGGGCCGGGAGAGCCTGGCCCTGCTGCTCGCCGAGATCGCCCGGGAGGGTTCGGCCGACCCCGCCGGGGCCGCGCGCCGGGTCGTCCCGGCGCGGTTGCGGGTGCGCGGCAGCAGCGGGCCCCCGCCGCCGTGACCCCCTGAGACCTCCCTGTCCGCCCCCTCACGGAGGAGCTTCCCTTGGTCCAGAATGTTAGCGCTAACAATTCACGTTCCCCCGATCCGGTGGTCGTCGGCGTCGACTTCGGCACCCTCTCCGGCCGCGCCGTCGTCGTCCGGGTCAGCGACGGCGCCGAACTCGGCTCCGCCGACTCCGTCTACCGGCACGGCGTCATCACCGCGCACCTACCCGGATCGGCCGATCCCCTCGAACCCGAGACCGCGCTCCAGCACCCCGAGGACTACCGCGAGGTCCTGCGCACCGCCGTCCCCGAGGCGCTGCGCGCCGCCGGGGTCGCGCCGGAACGGGTCGTCGGCATCGGCACCGACTTCACCGCCTGCACGGTCCTGCCGGTGACCGCGGACGGCACGCCCCTGTGCGAGCTGCCCGACCTGGCCCGGCGCCCGCACGCCTGGCCCAAGCTGTGGCGCCACCACGCCGCCCAGCCCGAGGCCGACGAGATCAACGCCCTGGCCGCCGAACGCGGTGAGAAGTGGCTGGCCCGCTACGGCGGGAAGATCTCCTCCGAGTGGGAGTTCGCCAAGGCCCTCCAGGTCCTGCGCGACGACCCCGGCGTGTACGGGCGCGCCGACCGCTGGATCGAGGCCGCCGACTGGATCGTGTGGCAGCTGTGCGGGCACGAGACCCGCAACGTCGCCACCGCCGGCTACAAGGGCATCCACCAGGACGGGGAGTGGCCCTCGGCGGACTTCCTGGCCGCCCTGGATCCGGGCTTCTCCGGTTTCGTCCGCGACAAGCTCGCCCACCCCCTGTCCCAGCTCGGCGAGCGCGCGGGCGGCCTCACCGCCCGCGCCGCGGCCTGGACCGGGCTGCCCGAGGGCGTCCCCGTCGCGGTCGGCAACATCGACGCGCACGTCACCGCCGCCACCGCCCAGACCACCGGCAACGGCCGGATGCTCGCCATCATGGGCACCAGCACCTGCCACGTCATGAACTCCGACGTCCTCGCCGAGGTCCCGGGCATGTGCGGCCTGGCCCACGGCGGCATCACCCCCGGAGCGTGGGGCTACGAGGCGGGCCAGAGTGGCGTCGGCGACGTCTTCGCCTGGTTCGCCGACTCCTACGTGCCCCCCGCCTACCACGAGGAGGCCCGCGAACGCGGCCTGTCCGTCCACGACCTGCTCTCGGAACGGGCCGCCGACGCCGCGGTGGGGGAGCACGGGCTCCTCGCCCTGGACTGGCACAGCGGCAACCGCTCGGTCCTGGTCGACCACGACCTGTCCGGCGTGCTCGTCGGACTGACCCTGGCCACCCGGCCCGAGGAGGTCTACCGGGCCCTGGTCGAGGCCACCGCCTTCGGTACCCGCACCATCGTCGAGGCCTTCGCCGACGCCGGGGTCCCCGTGCACGACCTCACCATCGGCGGCGGCATGGTCCGCAACCCCTTCGTCCTCCAGGTCTACGCCGACGTCCTGGGCCGGCCGCTGCGCGTCGTGGCCTCCGAGCACAGCTGCGCCGTGGGGGCCGCCATCCACGCCGCGGTCGCCGCCGGGGCCCACCCCGACATCCACGCCGCCTCCGCCGCCATGGGCGGGGTGCGCGAGGGGACGGTCGACCCCGACCCGGTCCGGGCCGCCGCCTACGACGGGCTCTTCGCCCTCTACACCGAACTCCACGACCACTTCGGCCGGGGCGGCAGCCGCAGTCTGCACCGCCTGCGGGCCCTGCGCAACGCCGCCCTGGCCGCCGCCGCGAGCGGCGGGGAAGGAGAACGATGACCGCCCCCACCCCCACGGCCGTGCCCGAGGAGCACCGGGAGGAGGTGGAGCGCCTGCGGGCCCTGGTGTGCGCCCTGCACGCCGAACTGCCCCGGTGGAACCTCGTCACCTGGACCAGCGGCAACGTCTCCGCCCGGGTCACCGGCGCCGACCTGATGGTGATCAAGCCCAGCGGCGTCTCCTACGACGACCTCTCCCCGGCCGACATGGTCGTCTGCGACCTGGACGGCCGCCCGGTGGAGGGCGCGCACAAGCCCTCCAGCGACACCGCCGCCCACGCCTACGTCTACCGCGCCCGCCCCGACGTCGGCGGCGTCGCGCACACGCACAGCCCCTACGCCACCGCCTGGGCCGCGCGCGGCGAGGCCATCCCCTGCGCGATCACCGCGATGGCCGACGAGTTCGGCGGCGACATCCCCGTCGGCCCGTTCGCCCTCATCGGCGGCGACGACATCGGCAGGGGCGTGGTCGCCACCCTGGAGGGCCACCGCTCGCCCGCCGTCCTCATGCGCGGCCACGGCGTGTTCACCGTCGGAGCGGGCGCCAGGGCGGCGGTCAAGGCCGCCGTGATGTGCGAGGACGTCGCCCGGACCGTCCACATCGCCCGCCAGGGCGGCCCCCTCCAGCGCCTTCCCCAGGAGCACATCGACGCCCTCCACGACCGCTACCAGAACGTCTACGGCCAGTAGGGCGCCTCCAGCGGCACCCGCCGCGCGACGGCCCCCGGCACCACCGAACACGCCCTAAGGAAGCACCGTGACCGTACCCACGCCCCCCGCCACCGAGCACCCTCCCGTGCGCGCCCGCGC
>NZ_QPFC01001087.1:0-4238 GCF_003427465.1 Nocardiopsis sp. TNDT3
GGCGTCCGCCACCGGCGCGCCCCAAGAGTCGGATGCCGGGCACGGTGGGGCCGGGCGGGGCGCGCCCGGTCTGTCGGCGGTGTCGGCTAGGTTGCCCGCGTACACGCACAGCAGTGTTCGAGGAGGGCGACCATGGCATCGAGACCACCGCGTACCGACCGGGGGAGCAGGACCGTCCGCGCCTCCGCGGCGGCGGTCTACGCGGCGATGACCGAGCCGGACGCCCTCGCGGCCTGGCTGCCGCCGGAGGGCATGACCGGCCGGATCGACCGCTTCGAGCCGTGGCCGGGGGGCGGCTTCCGCATGGTGCTGACCTACCTCGACCCGGGGGCGGGGCATGGCAAGACCTCGGCGACGGAGGACGTCACCGAGGTCGCCTTCGCCGAGCTGGTGCCCGGGGAGCGGGTCGTGCAGCGGATCGACTTCGAGTCCCCGGACCCCGACTTCGCCGGGACGATGACGATGACCTGGACCCTCACCGCGGACCCGGAGGGAACCCTGGTCACCGTCGAGGCCGTCGACGTGCCCCGGGGCATCGAACACGCCGTCCACGAGGAGGCCCTGGCCTCGTCCCTGGCCAACCTCGCGGCCCACGTGGAGCGCTGACCCGGCGACCCGGTCCGGACGGAGACGCCCGCCCGGGACCGGACCGCCCTGCCAGGCATCGGCGTGGCCTCCCCGCGCGTGGTCCTCAGCCGTCGTCGGGCAGACGGCCCAGGCGTGCCTCCACCTCGTCCGCGCGCGGGTCGTCGTGGTCGCGCAGGTACTCCAGGGCCGCGTTCCACGCCTCCCGGGCCGCGGCGGCGTCGCCCAGTTCGGCGCGGGCATCGCCCAGACCCAGCAGGGCGACCGCCCGGCTGTCCCGGTCGTCGCGCTCCTCGAAGACGCGCAGGGCCCGCCGGTACTCGGTCACGGCTTCCCCGGCCCGGCCCGATCCGGTGAGGCTCCGGCCCAGGGTGCAGCGCGCCCAGGCCACGCTCCAGTCGGCGTTGACGGCCTCGAAGGCCTCGATCGCCGCACGGCTGTGGTCGAGGGCCTCGTCCCAACGGCCGAGGTCCACCCCGAAGTCGGCCAGGCTCAGCAGCCCCATCGCCGCCCCGCGCCGCTCGCCCGACTCACGGAAGACCGCGATGGCCCGCTCGACCTGTTCGACAGCGGTTCCGTCGCGCTCACCGCGCTGCCAGGCCACCACTCCCAGCTGGCGCAGCGCGAACCCCTCCACCCACGGATCACCGGCCTCCCGATTGGCCTCCAGGGCGGACCCGTAGTGCCGCACGGCCGCGTCGAGATCGTCCAGCAGCCACTGGGCGTCGCCCATGCCCAGGTGGTTGCGGGCGAGTCCGAAGGCGCTGCCCGCGTTCCCGGCCGCCCGGAGGCCGACCGCGTGCAGGTCGCGCCACTCGTGCCAGTGCCGGTGCAGCTCGAACAGCGGGTAGATCGTCGCGGGCAGTCGCCAGGCGGTGTCGTGGTGGCCGTGCTCCAGTGCGGCCCGCACCACGGCCACGAGGTTCGCGCGCTCGGTCTCGAACCAGGTCAGCGCGTCCTGGACGGAGCCGAACCCGGGCAACTCGTGATCCTGTTCCCGCCCGGGGACCACCGGGAAGTTGGGGTGTTCCACAAGCTGCGCCCGTGCGGCGGCGTGCGTGTACCACCGGGCCACCCGTCCGACGGCCTCGCCCGCCGCCTCCGGTCCCTCCTCGGCGCGGACCCGCTCGACCGCGTACAGGCGAACCAGGTCGTGCAGGCGGTAGCGGTCCTCGCGCGGGCGCTCCACGAGGTTCGCGCGGGTCAGGCGGTCCAGGAGCCTTCGGGCCTCCGCCCGCGGGGTGCCGGTGAGCGCGGCGGCGGCCCCGCAGGAGAACTCCGGTCCCGGGTGCAGGCCCAGACGCCGGAAAAAACGGGCGGTGTCGTCGTCCAGGGCCCGATAGGAAGCCGTCATCACGGCGCGCAGATCACTCAACTCGTCCTCCTCGGAGAGGGCGTCCAGACGTGAATCCTCGGCGGCCAGTTCGCGTACCAGGTCGCTCAGTGCCGCGTCCGGCCGGTCGAGCAGCCGCTCGGCCGCCACACGCAGGGCCAGCGGGAGGCGGGCGCAGTGCTCGGCCAGTTCGTGGGCCGCACGCGGCTCAGAGTCCACGCGGGGACCGACCGTACTCCGTAGCAGGGCCACCGAGTCAGCCACCGGCAGAACGTCCAGGGTGAGGCGCCGGGCCCCGTCGCGTGCCACAAGACCGGGCAGCGCGTTCCGGCTGGTCACCACGACCATGCAGCCGGGCGAGGCGGGCAACAGGGGACGGACCTGTCCTGGGTTGAGCACGTCGTCGATGACGACCAGGAGACGCTTGCCATCGACCTCGGAGCGGTAGAGGGCCGAGCGGCCATCCAGATCCAGGGGGATGCGCTCAGGAGGAACACCGAGGGCCCGCAGGATCGCGTCGAGTGCTTGTGAGGCCTCGGCACGCGGGCCGGGAGCGTGCCCGTGCACACTGGCGTACAGAGCTCCGTCGGGGAAGATGTCTCGCGTCCGGTGTGCCCAGTGAATGGCCAGAGCGGTTTTGCCAACGCCCGGAGGTCCGGCCAGCACCGCGACCGGGACACCCGTCTGCGCCTCGGCCGCCAGCGCGTCCAGCTGTCGCAGGTGAGCTGAGCGGTCCACGAAGCCGGTGACCGCCAGCGGCAGCTGGCGCGGCACGGCGGCGGGCCTGGCGGGTCCGGAGACGATGTGGACGTCGCCGTGTACGACACCCGCCTGCACCATTGCCGAAGGGCTGCCGTGCACGGTATTGGTGGTCCGGTGGTTTTCGGTGTCTGTCACAGGGGTCGCATGTCAGCGTCGAAACGCTTCTCGTACTCGGAGAAAGGGATGGACAGGTGCAGGGCCAGGTCACGTACCGCGTTGGCCCGCACGATCTGCTCGGGATCGGTCACCAGTTCGGGGGCGAGCATGGTGCCGTCGGGCGCGTAGTCCATCTTCACCAGCCGCTCGGAGTCGAACAACCAGTAGTCGGACCGGGGGACGCCCTCGGGCCAGGAATCCTCGCGCACGGGCAGGATGTTGACGTCCTCGCCCGCCTTGACGTTGGAGCGGTAGCCCCATGCACACTCGAACCGCAGGTAGTCCGTCAGAGGTTCGACGACGACGTGGACCCGGCGGAACCGTCGCCCGCTGCCGACGATGCGGGCCCAGTCATCGTGGGAGTCGGTAGTGATCACCTCACCGTTGGCTAGGAAGCGGCGCAACGCCTCTTCCTCGTAGCCGACGTCGTAGACCTGGAGGGTTTCCAGCCGAAAGGCCGTGTAGCGGCAGTCCTCGAAGAAGCGGTCGAACTCCTCCCCGCTGACGGGCCGGGACCCACCGCTTTCAGGGGTCACGCGCCCCTCCGCCGGTAGCGCTCGACGGCGGCGAGGACGATCTCGGGAGAGATGCGGACCGCGGTCTCACCGGGCAGGGGGTCGGCCAGCTTCGCGAAGTCGGCGTCATTGAGACCAGCGCCCTGGACGACGAAGTCACCCGTGTCGCTGATGTAGACGGAGGGGCAGCCTTTGTCACCTGACTTGTCGTCCTTGGCGAGCAGTTCCAGTTCCATGGCTCTCCGTTCGGGCCTCCCAGGAACGTTCCTCGGGTCTTGAAGCTAACACGGAAGCCCTGCCCCGTAGGGCTTGTGGCCGTCTTCGGCCTACCCGCCCACGTACCTTCTCCGTATCTGCTCCACTTCGTCCCTGTCGTCCTCACCAGACGCGCGCACGATCCGTTTGATGTCAGCAGCGGCGAGTGCGTCGAGCAGGGCTTGGATCTCCTCCTCGGAGACGGCTGGTTCGTTGCTCTCGTCCTCGTTCACGGTTTCCACTCCATCACGTCAGCCTGTTTCCTCCATGGTGGTTCCTGCCCGTCGCGGAAGAAAGCCTGCCGGTCGCGGCACCGCTGAGAGTCAGGAGTTCCGGTGGAACCCGCGGAAGGGGAGGTGCGGTGCTGCCGTGACGGCGGCGACCGAGCGGATCAGCTCCTCGGGGGTGTCGGCGCAGACCAGGTACAGGTCGCCTGGTGCGCGTAGAGGACCGCGCAGATTCCCCGCCCCTCCACCCTCCGGAACCCGGTCCCTTCCCGACCGTAGTCGCACGGCTACCGTAAAAACGTTTTTCGTGTTAGCTTCCGGTGCAATGGGAGCGCTCCCCACCCCCCACTCCTTCCGGACACCGCCGTCCGGAGTTCGCACAGAGGAGCAGCAGTGCCCATCAAC
>NZ_QPFC01001088.1:0-2237 GCF_003427465.1 Nocardiopsis sp. TNDT3
CCGCCGGGGTGGGGGAGGGGCCGGAGTTCCCCAGAGTGAACCGCTCAACGGGGGATTGCGCAAGCCTGAGGGGGACACAGTGTCCCATACGGGGAGGATCTGCGCAGGTGGGAAGGCTGGCCTCAGCTTGGTAACGCGAAATACTAAGCTACTAAGTACATTAAAATCTACGTCGTACAGTCGAGCCTTTGGTTCCTTGAACCTCCAAAAAGACAGAAGGAGCGGCTCCGCCGCACCGACCACCACAGGCTCCAACCTCACAGAACACGCGTACCGCAGGTGACCCCCACACCGCACACGGGTACGTAGCCCCCAACAGCCACCCGTACACGCACCGGCGCGTACGACCGCCACCGGGGGAGAGGGCCCACCATGAGACTCACCGAGGAACAGATCCGCGACGGCCTGACCCGCCTCACCGACTGGGAACTGGACCCCGCCGCACCCGCCATCCGCCGCACCGTGCGCCTGCCCGACTTCCCGGCCGCCATCGCCCTGGTCAACGAGATCGCCCAGGCGGCCGAACAGGTCGACCACCACCCCGACATCGACATCCGCTACGACACCCTGCACCTGGCGCTGAGCACCCACTCCGAAGGAGCCGTCACCGACAAGGACATGTCCCTGGCCGCCCGCGTGGACGAACTCATCCCCTGACCCCGACCCAGGGGGAGCAGCGCACAGGACCGCGCCCACCCGCCCCGGACCGCCGGGCGGGGCAGGGGCGGACCCTCAGCGCAGGCGCGCCCGGCGCATCTTGCCCGAGGCCGTACGAGGCAGCTCCTCCACGAAGTCCACCACCCGCGGCGCGGCGTGCGCGGCGAACCGCTCGCCCACCCACCCCTTGAGCTCCTCGGCCAGCTCCGGAGTGGCCTCGTGACCGGCGCCCAGAACCACCCGCGCACCGATCACCTGCCCGGCGAGCTCGTCGGGGATCGAGTACACCCCGCACTCCTCCACCGCCGGGTGGGCGTTGAGCACCGACTCCACCTCACTCGGACCGATCCGGTACCCGTAGGTCAAGATGGCGCCGTCGTCACGGGTGGAGAAGAACAACGACCCCTGCCGGTCCTGGATACCGGTGTCCCCGGTCAGGTAGTAGGCGCGGTCGGGGGTGAACCTGACCTGCGAGGCCCCCTCCTGACCGACGTAGCCCTCGAACCAGGCCAGCGGACTGCGCTCCAGGTCCACCGCCACACGCCCGTAGGCGCCCAGGGGAGCGGGGTCGTCGGAGATCGCCTCCAGGATCTGCACCCGCCAGCCCGGCAGCGCGGGACCGATCGCCCCCGGCGGCGGATCGGCCGGCCCCTGACCGGTGTCGCCGTTGGGCACGCCCACACACCAGCCCAGCTCGGTCTGCCCGTAGTGGTCGCGCACCGGGACGCCGAACACGTCGGTGACCCAGTCGATGACGTCGGGGGCCAGCGGCTCGCCCGCACTGGCCAGGCTCTGCACCATCACCTCGGGCGGCAGGGTCTTGGTGGCCGCGCGCAGCGTGCGGTAGGTGGTGGGATCGGCCGCCAGGTTGGTGACGCCGTGCACGCCCAGCACGTCCAGGGTCAGCTCCGGGTCGAAGAACCCGGCCCGCAGCGCCAGGGAGTTGTGCCCGGCCAGCAGCGGCGAGATGAGCCCGTGGTAGAGGCCGTAGGCCGCGCCGGGGTCGGCGGTGTTCCAGTAGACGTCGTCGTCGTGCACGCCCAGGCCGTAGTGGTGGTAGGCGTGCATGGCGGCCAGGGCGCGCACGGGCACCCGCACGCCCCGGGGCGGGCCGATGACCCCGGAGACGTAGACGACGGCCAGCGGGCCGTCCCCGCCCACGGCGGCGTCGGGGACGGACGGCGCCGCGGCTGCGCGGGCGGCCAGGCCGGTGAGGGTGTGGTCGCCCTCGTGGGCGGGCTCGGCGGCGGTGGTGGCGATGTGCCAGGGGCGGTCGGCGCCGGGGACGAGCTTGGCGCGGTACTCGGCGTCGCACACCACCAGGCGGGCGCCGGAGTCGGTGAGGCGCTCGTTGATGGCCGAGGGGGCGAAGGAGGAGAGCAGGGGGACCAGGACGGCGCCCAGACGCCACACGGCCAGGGCGGTGACGGTCAGGTCCACGCCCTTGGGGATGAGGGTGGCGACGCGGTCCCCGCTGGTGATGCCCAGGTCGGCCAGACCGGTGGCCAGGTCGCGGGAGCGCCGGGCGAGTTCGCCGAAGGTGAGGGTGGTGGCCTCCAGGGTGGGGCCGATCTCGGTGG